>SLQN01000154.1 GCA_007131465.1 Paracoccaceae bacterium | reverse complement strand
GGGCTTGCCCGATTGCACGATCAGCGTTTCATCGGCCTCAAGGTCTTTCAGCCCCGCGACGATGCGGTCAAAATCCTGCCAGGTGCGCGCGGCGCGGCCGATGCCGCCATAGACCACCAGTTCATGCGGGTTTTCGGCCACATCGGGGTGCAGGTTGTTCATCAGCATCCGCATCGCGGCCTCGGTCTGCCAGCTTTTGGCCGTGATCTCGGGGCCAGTGGGGGGGTAGATGTCGCGCAGGTTATGGCGGGGGTTGGTCATGACGGGCCTCTCAGGGTTGGGGCGCGGGCAGCGAGTGTTTCGAGTATTTCGCCCAGATGCGGGCGCAATCGGCGGGCCTTGGCCACGTCATAGGCGAACGGTGGGGCTTCACTGACCAGATGTGTAACTTGTGCAAGCTCCATCTGGATGGCGTGGATCCCGTGCGAGGGCTGGCCATAGTGCCGCGTGGTCCAGCCGCCCTTGAAGCGGCCATTCAAAACAGAGCTATAGCCCTCAAACTTCGCGCAGATTACCGCAACGACGGTCTCGATCTGCGGCGCGCAAGTTGTGCCGTCATTCGTTCCGATGTTGAAATCAGGCAAGCGGCCCTCGAACAGAAACGGGATCTGGCTGCGGATGGAATGGCAGTCATACAGGATCGCAACCCCGTGGCGCGCGTGGACGCGCGCCAGTTCGGTGGCAAGTGCTGTGTGGTAGGGGGCATGATATTCCGCGCGCCGTGCAGCGATTTCATCGGCATCGGGCGGGGTGGTCCAGAGCGGCTGTCCGTCGAAATCTGTCAGCGGCACCAGGCCGGTGGTGTTCTGACCCGGATAGAGGCTCGCCCCCGACGGGTCGCGATTGGCGTCGATCAGGTAGCGGTGGAAGGTTGCGCGCACGATTGTCGCACCGGGCAACAGCCCGTCATACAGCCGCGCGATGTGCCAGTCGGTATCTGCAAGGCGCAGGCCCACAGGCGTCAGACGCGCCAGAATGTGATCAGGCAACCAGGTTCCGGTATGCGGCATGCCAAGCACGACAGGGCCATCGCCGCGGATGACCTCGACCGGCGTCATGTGGTCGCCCCGTCCAGCAACCCCGCCACATTGCAGGCCGCCGCGACCTGCCCGCCTGTAACCAGCGCCGCCGCGCGGGTCAGGTCATTGGCCATGTAGCGATCTCCGGCCAGTGCCGGGACCGTATCGCGCGTGACCCGCATCACCTGCAACAGCGCTGGAGACGTCGCCAGCGGCGCGCGGAATTCCACCCCTTGCGCAGCGCACAGGAGTTCAACGCCAAGGATCACGCTCAGATTGGCATTCATCCGCACCAGCCGCCGTGCCCCATGCGCGGCCATCGAAACATGGTCTTCCTGATTGGCCGAAGTCGGGGTTGAATCGGTCGAACAGGGATTGGCCAGATGCTTGTTCTCGCTCATCAGCGCGGCAGATGTCACCTCGGCGATCATCAGCCCGGAATTCAACCCCGGTTCCGGCGTCAGGAACGGCGGCAGGTCATGGCTGAGCGTCGGGTCCACCATCAGCGCCACGCGTCGCTGCGCGATCGCGCCGATCTCGGACAGCGCCAGCGCGATCTGGTCAGCCGCAAAAGCCACCGGTTCAGCGTGGAAATTCCCGCCCGAGACGATCTTGCCTTCCGCGACCAGCACCAGTGGGTTGTCGGAAACGGCATTGGCCTCGATTTCCAGCGTGCGACCGGCAAAGCGCAGCAAATCCAGCGCCGCGCCGGTCACTTGTGGCTGGCAGCGGATGCAATAGGGGTCTTGCACGCGGGCGTCAGCGTCGCGGTGGCTTTCGCGGATATCCGAGCCCGCCATGATCGCGCGCATCGCGCGGGCCACATCGATCTGGCCCTTGTGCCCCCGCAAATCATGCAGGGCCGGTTCCAGCGGCGCGGTCGAGCCCATGATTGCATCAGTGCTCAGGCAGGACACGACGATGGCGGTTTCGGCATTGCGCAGGGCGTCGAAATAGGCCGCCAGTGCGCAGGCGGTGGAAAACTGCGTGCCGTTGATCAGGCCCAGCCCCTCTTTTGGGCCAAGGGTCACCGGCGACAGGCCGGCGCGGGCCAGCGCAACGTCCGACGGCAGGCGTTCGCCTGCATGATATGCCTCACCCGCGCCGATCAGCGTGGCGGCCATATGCGCCAGCGGGGCCAGATCGCCCGAGGCCCCGACCGACCCCTGCGCAGGAATGACCGGCGTGACGTCTTGCACCAGCATGTCTTGCAGCAGAGCAACCGTTTCCCAGCGTAAGCCAGACGCGCCGCGCCCGACCGACAGTAGCTTCAGCACCATCATCAGCCGGGTGGTCGGAACATCCAGCGCCTCGCCCACGCCGCAGCAATGCGACAGGATCAGGTTGCGCTGCAACTGCTCCGTGTCTTGCGGCGCAATCCGCACCGACGCGAGTTTGCCGAACCCCGTGTTCACGCCATACACCGCCACGTCCCCTGTTGCCGCCTGCGCCACCATTTTGGCGGCGGCATTGATCGCAGGGCGGGCAGTATCGGTCAGGCGCGCGGCCTCGCCTGTGCGCCAGATCGTTTCAAGCTGCGCCAGTGTCGCAGAGCCGGGGGTCAGGATCACACTCACAGCTTGCCTCCAAAGACCCGCTTCCACAGCGGATTGAACCCGATGCGATAGGCCAGCTCAGAGGGGTGTTCGACATCCCAGATGGCCAGATCCGCGCGCGCGCCTGCCATGATGATGCCCCGATCCCGCAGTCCCAGGGCCCGCGCGGCATTGCGGGTAATCCCGGCCAGACATTCCTCTGGCGTCATGCGAAACAGGGTCGCGCCCATGTTCATGGCCAGCAGGAGCGAGGTCATGGGCGATGATCCGGGGTTGCAGTCAGTCGCCAGTGCCATCGGCACGCCGTGGCGGCGAAAGGCATCTATCGGCGGGGCCTGGGTTTCGCGCAGCGTATAGAATGCGCCGGGCAGGATGACGGCGACTGTGCCTGCCGCCGCCATCGCAGCCGCATCGTCGTCACCTGCATATTCCAGATGATCTGCCGACAGCGCCCCGAATTCAGCTGCAAGCCGTGCGCCGCCAAGGTTCGAGAGTTGTTCGGCATGCAGTTTGACCGGCAGGCCCAGCGACCGCGCCTGCGCGAACACGCGCCGGATCTGGGCAGGCGAGAAGGCGATGCCTTCGCAGAACCCGTCCACCGCATCGACCAGACCTTCGGCGTGGGCGGCGCGCAGCGCGGGCAGGCAGATATCCGCGATGTAGCTGTCCGCGTCCATGCCCGCTGGCACGGCATGCGCGCCAAGATAGCTGGTCTGCACATGGATCGGGCGCAGGCGGGCAATCGCGCGGGCGGCGCGCAGCATCCGCAATTCGGTCTCGATATCCAGCCCGTAGCCGGATTTGATTTCCAGCGTGGTCACGCCCTCCGCGATCAGCGCATCGACGCGGGGCAGGGCGGTTGAAATCAGAGCGTCTTCTGTCGCAGCGCGGGTCTGGGCCACGGTCGAGACGATGCCGCCCCCGGCGCGCGCGATCTCCGCGTAGCTTGCCCCTTGCAGCCGCATCTCGAATTCCCGCGCGCGGTTGCCGCCATGGACGACATGGGTATGGCAATCGATCAACCCCGGTGTGACCAGCCTGCCGCCCAGATCAAGGCTCTCACCGTCCTGCAAGTCCTGCGGCAAGGTCTCCAGCGGCCCGGCCCAGCCGATTTGCCCACCCTGCAAGACCACCGCACCGTCCCGGATCAACCCATACGGGGCAGAGCCGTCCATCGTGGCGATACTGGCGTTCTTCAGCAGCATGACCCACCTTGATTTACGTGGCTATATTCTGTTTATGTATAAACATATTATCGTGTCAACGGGTGAATTGCATGACAACGATCTGGGCTGCGCAGGCTTTGCTGCCATCAGGTTGGGCGACCGGGGTGCTGGTCAGCATAAAGGCGGATGGGCGGATCGCGCAGGTCGAGACAGGCGTGCCGCGCGTGGGGAATACTGTCGTGGGCATCCTCCTGCCTGCCCCTGTCAATGCCCATAGCCATGCGTTTCAACGTGCGATGGCTGGTCTGACCGAACAGCGCGGCCCTGATCCAAGCGACAGTTTCTGGACCTGGCGCAAGCTGATGTTCCGTTTTCTGGACCGCCTGACGCCTGATCATGTCGAAGCCATTGCAGCCCTTGTGCAGATGGAAATGCTGGAAGCGGGCTATGCCACCAATGTCGAGTTTCATTACCTGCACCACCAGCCCGGCGGCGCGCCCTATGCCAATCCGGCCGAGATGTGTGACCGGATCGCCGCTGCAAGCCTGCAAACCGGGATCGGACTGACCCTGCTGCCCGTGCATTACCAGTTCGGCGGGCTGGATCGCCGCCCGCTTGGCCCCGGCCAGATCCGTTTCGGCACGGACCCGGAGGGGTTCGCGCGGCTGTATGCGCGCGCGTCCGAGGCTCTGCGCCCCTTGCCCGCAGACTGCCGCATGGGCGTTGCACCCCATAGCCTGCGCGCTGTTGCGCCTGACGTGCTGGCGCGAATTGCGGCGCTCACCGACGGGCCGGTACATATGCATCTGGCCGAACAACGGGCCGAGGTCGAAGAGGTCAGCGCGGCGCTGGGCAGGCGGCCTGTCGAATGGGTGCTGGACAACATGGCGCTGCATTCCGGCGTCACCTTCATCCATTGCACGCAGATGCTGCCGCACGAGACCGAGGCGCTGGCGCGGTCGGGTGCTGTGGCCGGGCTGTGCCCGATTACCGAATCCAGCCTCGGGGACGGTATTTTTGACGGGGTGCGCTGGCTGGGGGCGGGCGGGCAACTCGCCATCGGGTCGGATTCCAACATCCGCATCGCACTGGCCGAGGAATTGCGCACACTGGAATATTCGCAGCGCCTGCGCGACCGCGCGCGCGCCGTGCTGGCCAGCCCCGACCAATCGACCGGGCGGCGAATATTCGCGGCAGCCGCAGCGGGCGGCGCGCTGGCCGCTGGCCGCCCGACTGGCGCGATTGCGCCGGGCTTGCTGGCCGATCTGATGGCGCTGGACGATGGCCATGTCGATCTGGCGGGGCGGGTCGGGGATACAGTGCTGGACAGCTACATCTTCGCAGGCAATGACGCCATGGTGCACGATGTCTGGTCCGCCGGGCGGCATGTGGTCAGGAACGGCCAGCATATAAGGCGCAGCGAAATCGTGGCGGCCTACAGCAAGGCCATGCAGGAACTTGGACCGACGCTTTGAGCAGGGACGCGCGCATATCCTGGCAAACTGTGCAAAATGAGGTGCGCCAGCGCATCAGCCAGCGCGACTGGAAACCCGGCGAGTTCATCCCGCATGAAGCGGATTTGGCACAGGAATTTGGCTGTGCGCGCAGCACCGTGAACCGCGCCCTGCGCGGCCTGGCCGAGGCCGGGGTGCTGGAACGGCGGCGCCGCGCCGGAACGCGTGTCGCGCTGAACCCGGTGCGCCGTGCGGAATTTGCCATCCCGCTTATCCGTGCAGAAATCGAGGGCAAGGGCCAGAGCTATGCCCACACTGTCTGCCTGCGCGAGATGCGCCTGCCGCCGCCCGACATACAGGCGCGGATGCAGGTATCGGCCAGTGTTCCGCATCTGTTCGTGCAGACCCTCTATCTGGGGAATGGCGCACCCTATGTGTTTGAAAGCCGCTGGATTAACGTGACTGCCACCCCGGGTGTAGAACGAGAGGATTTCTCGACCTTCAGCCCGAATGAATGGCTGGTGCGCGAAGTGGCCTTTGATGGCGGCGACTTCACCTTTTCTGCCATCACCGCAACACCGGCAGAAGCCGCCATGCTGTCATGCCGGGCAGGCGAAGGCCTTTTTGTCCTGGACCGGACAACGCGGAACGCCGGGCAGGTGATTACCTCGGTGCGGCTTGTTTTTCATCCGGGGTATCAGATGTATACCCGGATATGATCTGCATGTCGCGCAGGCTCTGGTCCCATTGATACTGGCCTTGCAGCATAGTCACGATCCACGATCACTGCGCTGCCGCCCATGTCTGTAACCATCTTCGGCATGATCGCGCGCGCTGTGGCAAGGTCTGCGACAATTCCAAGCAGATCGGACGCCCTGCGCGGTGATCGCCAGCACCTCGGCAGCGTTTCGCAGCGACTTGGCAAGCCCCGATGCTGCCGCGAACGGGCGGCTGCACACAAGCAGCAGCTTGCGCGCGCGTAGCAGCGCAAAGGGCGTAGCCCCGGCCACTGCGCGGCGCCCGAGGCGGGTCGTGCCGGTGGTGGCGAAAGTGACAGGCGACACCCTCAGGCGTCCAGCACTGCGTTGATCGCGCGCCGCCAGCGCGCCACGCGGGCCAGCCGCTGTGCGTCATCCATCTGTGGCGTGAATTGCCGCTCGACCGCCCAGCCCGTCGCGAATTCCTCCATCCCCGGCCAGACGCCTGCGCGCTGACCCGCAAGCCATGCCGCGCCAAGCGCCGTCGTCTCCAGCACCTGCGGGCGGTCAACGGGCGCGCCGATGATGTCCGACAGGAACTGCATCGCGTAGTCATTCGCCGCCATGCCGCCATCGACGCGCAAGCTGGGTTGCGCCCCGTCGCGCGCCCAGTCAGCCTGCATCGCGTCCAGCAGGTCGCGGGTCTGATAGCCGACCGATTCCAGCGCCGCGCGGGCGAATTCGGCCGGGCCGGAATTGCGGGTTAGCCCAAAGACCGCGCCGCGTACTTCAGGCTTCCAGTAGGGCGCACCGAGGCCCACAAAGGCAGGCACAAGGATCAGGTCCTGCGCGGGATCAGCGGCTTCGGCCAGATCTTGCGTCTCGGGCGCGGCGCGGATCACTTTCAGCCCGTCGCGCAGCCATTGCACCACTGCGCCTGCGATGAAGATCGACCCTTCCAGTGCATATGTGGGCGTGCCGTCAAGCTGATAGGCAATCGTGGTCAAGAGCTTGCTGGTCGAGGCGACTGGCGTCGTGCCCGTGTTCAGCACTGCGAAACAGCCGGTGCCATATGTGGATTTCAGCATGCCCGGCGTGAAACACGCCTGCCCGATGGTGGCCGCCTGCTGGTCGCCCGCCACGCCCAGAATGGGGATCTCGCGCCCGAAAAGATCGGCCCGCGTCACGCCGAAATCGGCGGCGCAATCGCGGACCTCGGGCAGCATTGCACGCGGAATGTCGAACAGGTCGCAGATCGATTGGCTCCACCGGCCCTTGTGAATGTCGTAAAGCATCGTGCGCGCCGCGTTGGTGGCGTCTGTGACATGCGCCCGCCCGCCGGTCAGGTTCCAGATCAGCCAGCAATCGACTGTTCCGAAAGCCAACTCGCCTTTGCGTGCCCGCTCGCGCGCGCCCTCCACATGGTCGAGGATGTATTTCAGCTTGGTGGCGGAAAAATACGGGTCCGCCAGCAAGCCAGTGCGCGCGGTGATCATCGGCTCATGGCCAGCGTCGCGCAGCCCGGCACAGAAATCCGCCGTGCGCCGGTCCTGCCAGACGATGGCGCTATGGATGGGCTTGCCGGTCTTGCGGTCCCAGACCAGCGTCGTTTCGCGCTGGTTGGTGATGCCGATGGCGGCAATATCGGTGGCATGCAGCCCGGCCTTCTCGATGGCTGAACGGGCTGTGGCGGCGGTCGTGGCCCAGAGGTCCGAGGGGTCATGCTCGACCCAGCCCGAGGCCGGATAATGCTGCGGGAATTCTTCTTGCGCAATGGCCGCGATCTTCAGGCCGCCATCAAACACAATGCTCCGGCTCGATGTCGTACCCTGATCCAGTGCCAGAATATAGCTCATGACTGATCTCCTCGCTTCACAATATCCTGAATTCCTCGGACAGGGTTAGTTCCATGGCGTCAACCGCACAAGGCAAAGGAGGCCAGTCCACGCCCTGAATGCGATGCCGCAAATTGGCCGGGTGCCTGCGCGCCCGGCCCTGTCAGCATACTGCCAGCCCCCGGACAACGCGTCATGGGGCACAGCCACGCCCTGCCGCTTCTCGCTGTCCAGCCCGGTTCGCCGAGACGCGCATCGGCCTCGCCATTCAGCCAGACATGGTCAAGCTGCTTGCGCGCGCAATCCTCTTCGCCAGAGGGATTGGGTAAGCAGGAGGGTGCCAGCCTATCCAGCGTTATCCGTGCCATTCTGATCCTCTCACGCTGCTGCGGCAAAGGGTGCGGCTGCGACAAGCGCGCCATGTGCGGCAACGACATGGACATGGGCCGTTTCCAGCCAGACTTCGACCGGCGCGCCGAATTGCAGCCTGTGGACACCATGGATCAACCCGCGCCAGCGGTCCGCGCCATGGTCGAGATGCACAAGGGTCTGCGGACCTGTAATCTCGGGTCACCCGCAGCCTGCATTGGCAATGCAGCCCGTCATTGCCTTTGGTGAAAAGATGCAGATGGTCGGCCCGAAACCCGACCTGACAAGTGCCATCGGCAAGTGACGCCAGCGCGCCCGTGGCGGTGGCCACCTGCCCCTCGCCAAAGTTGATCCGATCGCCTGCCTTGACGATTCGGGTGAAGTTCATTGGCGGGTCTGAAAACACGCGTGCCATGGTGGCATTCTTCGGTTGGCGATAGACGGAAGGTGCCGGGCCGAATTGCGTGATCCGCCCTTCCGACAGGGTGGCCGTGTTCCCGCCCAGCAGAAGCGCCGCTTCGGGCACAGTGGTGGCATAGACGAAAATAGAACCCGACTTCCTGAAGATGCGGAGGATGTCGGCGCACAACTCCTCGCGCAGCTTGCAATCCAGATTGGCCAGAGGCTCGCACAGCAAGACCAGCCCCGCTCCCTTCACCTGCGCGCGTGCAAGCGCATAGCGCTGTTGCTGGCCCCCCGACAGATCCAGCGGCTTGCGCGACAGCATGGGCGTCAACTTCATCAGCCCTGCAGTTTCCTGCGCCTTGGTGGCGTTCTCGGACTTCGATTTGCCCATCAGCTTGAGCGGTGAGGCGATGTTGTCATAAACGCTCATCGATGGGGAATTGATGACCTGCTGGTAAACCATCGCGATGGCGCGGTCCTGCACCCGCACCCCGGTCACATCCTTTCCTTCCCAGAACACGCGGCCTGTCGCCGGCGCATCCAGCCCTTCCATGATCCGCATCAGGGACGTCTTGCCCAACGATGTCGGCCCGAGCAGCACATTCATCATGCCCGGCTCAGAGGTCGGATCCGTCGGGTAGGGATGCGTCTGATCCTCAAAGAGCCGTGACACGTTGTCCAGCACCCAAGACATAGTGGCCTTCTCCCTTGTCCCCCTCAATCGTGCAGGAATGACTAAACTTCCCTCCGGGCGGTCATCCACTCTCCCAAAGCGTCTGATTGTCCTTTATCCAGCCGCAACCCAAGCTTGCTGCGCCGCCACAGCACGTCTTCTGCTGTGCGCGCGAATTCGCGGGTCATCAACCATGTGACTTCGGCTTCACGCAACGTGGCGCCAAAGTCCTGGCCCAGATCCTCTGCCGTCTGCGCCTGCCCAAGGATCTCGCGTGCTTCTGTCCCATAGGCACGCACCAGACGCCGTGCCCAGAATTCGGTCAGGAACGGGTAGTCGCCGCGCAACCCCTCCACCAATGCATTGACGCCATCATGCGCAAAATTGCCCCCCGGCAGTGCCACGCCCGCGGTCCATTTGCCCGACTTTAGCGGCAGGACAGTGCCGATCTTGTCCAGCGCTGCTTCGGCAAGCCTCCGATAGGTCGTGATCTTGCCGCCAAAGATGTTCAGCACCGGCGCACCGGCGGACATGTCGATCTTCACAGTATAATCGCGCGTGGCGGCTGTGGCCGAACTCGCGCCATCGTCATAAAGCGGGCGCACCCCGGAATAGGACCAGACAACATCCTCTGCTGTGATCGGGCGTTTGAAATACTGGCTGGCGAAACCGCACAGATAATCGCGTTCCTTATCCGTACAGACAGGGGGCTTGTTCGGGTCTTCATGCTCTGAATCCGTAGTCCCGATCAGGGTGAAATCCTGTTCATAGGGGATGGCGAAGATGATCCGCCCATCCGTGCCCTGAAAGAAGTAGCATTTGTCATGGTCATAAATCCTGCGCGTGACGATATGGCTGCCCCGTACAAGGCGAACATTCTCGCGGCTGTTCAGGCGCAGCTTTCCATGAATGACATCGCCGACCCAGGGACCTGCTGCGTTGACCAGCATTTTCGCGGCATATACTTTCGTTTCGTTTCCGGTGCTGACCTTGACCTGCCACAGGCCGTTCCCGGCGGCGGCAGACACGACCTCGGTTCGGGGCATGATCTGCGCGCCACGCGCTGCGGCGTCGCGCGCATTCAGGGCAACGAGCCGCGAGTCTTCGACCCAGCAATCGGAATACTCGTAGGCGCGGGTGAAGCGGTTTTCCAGCGGGGCACCTTCGGGCGTGCCAGCCAACGCAATGGCCGATGTGGCAGGCAGAATTTTTCGCCCCCCCAGATTGTCATAGAGAAACAGCCCGAGCCGGATCAGCCAGGCGGGCCGCCGCCCTTTCATCCACGGCATGAACAGTGACAGCAGCTTTGATGTGGGCGTATCGCTCTCGAAGCGCATTTCCTTGTGATAAGGGAGCACGAATCGCATCGGCCAGCTTATATGTGGCATGGCGCGCAACAGCGTTTCACGCTCTATCAAGGCTTCGCGTACCAGACGGAATTCGAAATATTCAAGGTAGCGCAAACCGCCATGGAACAGCTTTGTCGATGCCGAAGACGTGGCCCCTGCCAGGTCGCCCTTTTCACACAGGAGCACTGACAGACCCCGGCCAGCCGCATCACGGGCAATGCCACAGCCGTTGATCCCACCACCGATGATCAGCAGGTCGACTGCACTGGTTGTGTCAGGAT
>SLQN01000150.1 GCA_007131465.1 Paracoccaceae bacterium | reverse complement strand
GTCTCGGGCGCTGGAGGTTGCGGATCGTCAAACGATCCGACACCGCCAAAGGCTTCCGGGTGCTGCCGCGCAGATGGGTCGAGGAGCGCACATTTGCAGGGCGCGGCCGTTGCCGCCGATTTGCACGGGAGCGGGAAAAATCCAGAGAGAGCGCCGAGGCCCGGGTTCTGGTCGCCCATATCCGGCGAATGAGGGTTGATCCGGCGTCTGGTCGAGCAGGGCTGCGGATGGTCTGGTCGCCCATATCCGGCGCATGACCCGCCTCCTTGCAAGAGCCTGAAATCATGCGCTCCATTTTGAATCATATTCTCAGAGATATAGGGCAATTGGGGCGCGCGGGCTTTTCGGCGGTTCCCCGCTGCGACGCCCCGACATTGAGCCAGCGCAAAGACGAATCGTAGGTGGCCTGACATACTGTCCCTGCAAGCGGCGATTTTGCCGCGCCACAAGACAAGGGGTCAGGACCATGTTCGATTTTAACGGCAAGACAGCCATCGTGACAGGGGCTGCCTCTGGAATCGGCGAAGCGATTTCGCTGGAACTCGCGGCCTGCGGGGCGTTCGTGATCATCTCGGATCTGACGGCCGAAGGCTGTGCCGGTCCAGTGGCGACCATCCTCGACAGGGGCGGCAAGGCGGCCCCGTTTGCCGCTGATGTGACCGATCCGGCCGCGATGGCAGCGCTGGTGAAGTTCGCGGAAGATGAAACCGGCGCGCTGCATCTGGCCGTGAACAACGCAGGCATCGGCGGGGCGCAGGCTCTCACGGGCGAGTACCCGCTGGAGGCCTGGCAACAGGTCATCAATGTCAATCTCAACGGCGTCTTCTACGGCATGCGCGCGCAGATCCCGGCAATGGAACGCGCGGGCGGCGGCGCGATTGTCAACATGGCCTCGATCCTCGGCTCGGTGGGATTTGCCAATTCTTCAGCCTATGTCGCCAGCAAACACGCACTTCTGGGCCTGACGAGGACTGCTGCGATGGAATACGCGCAGAAAGGCGTCCGCATCAATTCGGTCGGCCCGGCCTTCATCCAGACACCGCTTCTGACCGACAACCTCAGCCAGGAAATGCTGGACGGGCTGGCCGGGCTGCACCCGATGGGCCGCATCGGCGTGCCCGAGGAAGTGTCGGCTCTGACCTGCTTCCTGCTGTCGGATCGCGCCAGCTTCATCACTGGCAGCTACCATCTGGTCGATGGCGGCTACACGGCCCCGTAAGGAATACCTCTGCGTATGACACAGACAGACCATCCGTGGGCCACCGCCGCCGAGACCGTTCTCGAGCGGCTGAACACTACGCCCGACGGTCTCGACGACCGGACGGTCAAGGCTCGGATCGCGGAATATGGCCCCAACAAACTGCCCGCCGCCCCCCGCCCCGGCCCTCTGATCCGGCTGGCACGGCAGTTCAACAACTTGCTGATCCTCGTGCTGATCGGCGCTGCCGTGATCACGGCGATCCTTGGGCACTGGATCGATACAGGCGTGATCATGGCCGTCGTGATCCTGAATGCGCTGATCGGTTTCGTGCAGGAGGGCAAGGCCGAAGCCGCGCTGGAGGCCCTGCGTGACATGCTCGCACCCAAGGCCAATGTCATCCGCGCCGGGACGCGCGAGGCGATTGCGGGTATTGACCTGGTGCCGGGCGACATTGTCGTTCTGGAAGCAGGCGACAAGATCCCCGCCGATCTGCGCCTGTTCGACGTGGCGGGCATGACCGTCGAGGAAGCCATCCTGACAGGCGAATCAGTGCCGGTGCGCAAGGCGGTCACCCCGGTGGCCGCTGATGCCGCGCTGGGGGATCGCACGGCGATGGGGTTCAGCGGCACGATGGTGGCAGAAGGCACGGGCCTCGGTGTCGTCACTGCAACCGGCAGCCACACCGAGATCGGGCGCATCAGCACGCTGATGGCCGGGGTTCAGACCCTCAAGACCCCGCTGATCCAGCAGATCGAAGTATTCGCCAGATATCTGACCGGCTTCATCATGGCGCTTGCAGCGGTCATTCTGTCCTTCACGTTGCTACTACGCGACCTGCCTTTTGCCGAGGCCTTCATGATCGTGGTGGGCCTTTTCGTGGCCGCGATCCCCGAAGGGCTGCCGGCGGTGCTGACGGTGACGCTGGCCATCGGCGTGCAGACCATGGCACGGCGCAACGCCATCATCCGCCGACTGCCGGCGATCGAGACGCTCGGCGCGGTCTCGGTCATCTGTTCGGACAAGACCGGCACGCTGACGCGCAACGAAATGGCCGTCACACGGGTCGTGACTGCCGCGGGCCGGTTCGAGATCGAGGCGCAGGGCTACGCGCCAACGGGCGCGGTCAGGGATGCGGAGGGCGCGGAGGTCACGCCCGACGGCGCGCTTGCGGCGCTGGGACGCGTCGCGGCGCTGTGCAACGACGCAGGCCTCAAGCAGGGCGGAGACGGCTGGCGGGTGGAAGGCGACCCGATGGAGGGCGCCCTTCTCGCGCTGGCCGGCAAGCTGGGCACCGAGCCGGGCAATAGCCGCCCCGCCCCGCGCGCTGCAATCCCCTTCGATGCCCGCTATCGCTACATGGCGGTGCTGGACGGCGAGGGCCGGATCCTGATGAAGGGCGCGCCCGAGGCGATCCTGCCCCGCTGCGCCAAGGTTCAGCAGACTGGCGACGGCACCGCTCCCTGCGATGCCGATGACTGGCAGGAGCGCGCCGATGCCATCGCCGCCGATGGCAAGCGCGTTCTGGCGCTGGCGGTC
>SLQN01000411.1 GCA_007131465.1 Paracoccaceae bacterium | reverse complement strand
GTCGTCGAACAGATAAAGGCTCTGTGCATCCGCCGCCACACCGACAGACGCATCGGGGCGTTCGACATGCGATCCGCGCGTTTCCACCACCAGCTTGGGCTGGCCGGGCGCGGCCGCATGGATGAAGGACACCCCGCCCAGCGCCTCCGTCATCTCGACGCGGTGGGTCTCTCCGGCCTCGATGCGCAGATCCTGCGGGCGGAACCCGGCAACAAGGTCTTTCACATGTCCTGGCGGCTTGCAGGGCAAGACCGCATCCCCCAGCGCCGGAACACGGATGCCACCTTCAACAGGCATCGCAGGCAAAAGATTCATGGCAGGCGAGCCGATGAACCCCGCAACGAACAGGTTGTCGGGGTCGCGATACAGGTCCAGCGGCGCGCCAACCTGCTCGACCCGCCCGGCGCGCAACACCACGATCTTGTCGGCCAGCGTCATCGCCTCGACCTGATCATGCGTAACATAGATCATCGTCGCGCCGATCTCGCGGTGCAGGCGCGCGAGTTCCACGCGCATTTCGACGCGCAGTTCGGCATCGAGGTTCGACAGCGGCTCGTCAAACAGGAACACCTCCGGCCCGCGCACGATGGCCCGGCCAATCGCCACGCGCTGGCGCTGCCCGCCTGACAATGCTTTCGGCTTGCGGTGCAGATAGTCGTCCAGCTTCAGGATATCCGCGGCCCGGCCTACCTTCTCGCGGATTTCGGCCTTGGGGTGGCCGGTCATCTTCAGCCCGAACCCCATATTCTCGGCCACAGTCATGTGCGGATAAAGCGCATAGGTCTGAAACACCATCGCCACCCCGCGTTGCGCCGGATCTAACCGCGTCACATCGCGCGTCCCGATGCGGATTTCGCCGCCCGACGTCTCTTCCAGCCCCGCAATCATGCGCAAAAGCGTGGATTTTCCACACCCTGATGGGCCGACAAAGACACAGAACTCGCCTGGTTCGACCGACAGATCCACGCCGTGGATCACCTGTGTCTCGCCGTATTTCTTGAGGACGTTGTTCAGATTCACACCAGACATGGCTCAGGCCCTCTTGCGGATGGGAAAGGCGCTCGCTTCGGGAAAGCGCCAGGTTTCGGTTTCCTGCGCGATGGTCTGCGCAATGTCGCGGATCAGCGGGACCAGCCCTTCCAGCGCCGCAAGCGTGCTGCGTGCCGTGGTCGATGTAACGGAAACGGCCCCCAGAACCCTGTCCTGCGACGACAGGATCGGCAGCGCGACACAGATGATGCCCGGCTCATGTTCCTCGTCGTCAAAGGCGTATCCGCGCGCGCGGATCGTGGCCAGTTCCGCCTGCATCGCCTCGGGCGTGGTCAGGGTCTTGCCCGTGAACCTGTGCCAGCTTTGCTGCGCCAGAATCCCCGGAAGCTGGCGCTCGGGCACGAAGGCCAGCATCGCCTTGCCGACCCCGGTGCAATAGGCCGGGCCCACCTTGCCGGCCTGCGAATACATCGGCACCGGATCGCGGGCATTGCGCTTGTCCACATACAGGACCTGCGCATGATCGAGTTGCGCCAGATGTACGGTTTCCCCCACTTCTGCCGACAGCCGGTCCAGATGCGGGCGCGCAATAGGGGCAAGCGAGCTTTGCTGCCACGCGGCATGGGCCAGCCGCACAAGCCGGATGCCCAGCGTGTAACAACCGCTATCGGGGTCATGGGCCAGCATCCCCTGCGCGACAAGCGTCTGCAACAGCCGGTAGAGCGTCGCCTTGGGAAAGGGGCTTTCTGCCAGAAGATCGGAGAACCGCACAGGCCGCGCATGGCGCGCGACAAGATCCAGCACGTCGAGCGCCTTCGCAACCGTGCCGTCTGCGGCAGGACTTGCGGCCATCGATCCCCTCCAGTGCGGACGCAAACATTTTCTTGACAAGACGTAGCGAGTCGCGCCATCTTTTTCAATATATAAAAACAAATTCCACATAGTGAAACCTGCTAGGGAGGAAAACATGCAGTTCACATTCAAGGGCGCGGCGCTCGCGCTCGCGACAAGCACACTGCTGGCCGGAACGGCACAGGCCGAACTGACGGGCGATCTGCGCATCTTCTTCAACGACCAGAACCCCGCACCGCGCGCGGCGATGGAAGGCATGGTCGAACGCTTTCAGGCCATGCATCCCGACCTGAACATCGAGTTGACCCTGATCGACCGCGAGGCCAACAAGACCCAGATCCGCAACTATCTGACGGCCAATGCGCCCGACGTGAACGGCTGGTATGCGGGCAACCGGATGCGGCCCTATGTCAGCGCGGGCCTGTTCGAGGATGTGTCGGACCTGTGGGACGGCCCGATGGGCCAAGAGCTTGCGTCGACCCGACCTGCCCTGACGCTGGATGGTCGGCAGTGGGGCGTGCCCTACAGCTACTACCAGTGGGGCATCTACTACCGTCAGGACATCTATGAAGACCTCGGCCTGACCCCCGCAACGACATGGGAGGAGGAAAAGGCCAATTGCCAGGCCATCCTCGATTCGGGGCGCAAATGCTACACGATCGGCACGCGCTTTCTGTGGACCGCAGGCGGCTGGTTCGACTATCTGAACCTGCGCACGCATGGCTATGATTTCCACATGGCGCTCACTGCAGGCGAGGTGGAATGGACCGATGACCGCGTGCGCGAAACCTTCGCCAATTGGCGCGAGTTGCTGGACATGGGCGCCTTCATCGACGACCACACCGCCTATACATGGCAGGAAGCCCAGCCCTTTCTGGTCAATGGCGAGGCAGCG
>SLQN01000085.1 GCA_007131465.1 Paracoccaceae bacterium | reverse complement strand
CCGTGGCCAGCCTACCGAATGCAGGGCGCGCCTCGGATTTTGAGATGGCTTGATCGGGCTGAGTTGAAGCTTCGTCGCCTTTTTTCGTGACCCAAAACTGCATTCCCGTCGTGAATTATTTGTGAGCAAGTAGTTGGGGTAATACTGTATTCGTCGATCAATTTATGGTGTTTTCAGAAAGAGGAGTGGAAGCTTTTGGAGAGGTAGGATGCCCAACTTCGACACTTCGCGATGGATTTGAGCCCAGCTGGGTGATGCCAAGTTCAATGAAATAAGGGGTTTCCGTGTGTAGGAGGGCGGATTTTGGCGAAATTCTTGTTGTGGCACGCCATATCGTTTCAGGATATTGAAATATGTCTCATTGATGTGTAGCGTTGCGACATGTACACAAAGATTACGAGATCCGGCGGGCGCCAGTATCTGCAACTGGTCGAGGGCTATCGCAACGATGACGGCAAGGTCCGCCATCGGGTCGTCGCCAACCTTGGCCGACTGGAAGACTTGAACCCGGCCAAGCTCGATCCCCTGATCAACGGCCTGAACCGGGCGATCGGGCGAAGCGAGAACACAGCATTTCCCGTCGAGATCGAAAGCTCCAAGGCCTATGGCAACGTGTTTGCCCTGCACGAACTTTGGAGGGACCTTGGCTTCGACCGCGCCCTTGGCCGCGCCATGCGATCCGGGCGACGCAAGATTGAGGCGGATGCTCTCGTGCGGGCGATGGTCTTCAACCGCTTGTGCGATCCCACCAGCAAGCTCGGCTGCCTGCGCTGGCTCGACACCGTGGCCATGCCCGATATGCCCGCCAAGGTCGAGCATCACCACCTCCTGCGGGCAATGGATGCACTGATGGACAATGTCGATCGGGTGGAAGCTGAACTGGCCCGCCAGATCCGCCCCCTGGTCGACCGCGATCTGACTGTTGTCTTCTATGACCTGACCACCGTGCGCATCCACGGCGAAGGCGAGGTGGACGACGATATCCGCGCCTATGGCATGAACAAGGAAACTGGCGGCATTGCTCGCCAGTTCGTCCTCGGCGTCGTGCAAACCGCCGAGGGCCTGCCGCTTATGCACACTGTGCATCCGGGCAACGTGGCCGAGACCAAGACATTGCAGGCCATGCTCTCCACGGTGCTGGAGCGCTTCCCCATCGAGCGTGTCGTCCTGGTGGCCGATCGCGGGCTGCTGAGCCTCGACAATATTGACGCCCTGACATCGCTGGCCGAGCAGGGTGGGCGAACTCTGGAGTTTATCCTCGCTGTCCCCGCGCGCCGCTACGGCGATCTGGTCGAGACCTTCCGGGGCATGGCCTTCGACGAGGACGGGCTGGCCGAAAATCGCTTTGCCGGTCATCGCCTGATCGTCGCCCATGACCCGCTGCGTGCCGCTGAACAGGGTGACCGGCGTCGCGCCCGCATCACCGAGCTCGACGCCATGGCCGAGAAGATGGTCGGCAAGCTCGATGCCCAGGATACAGGAAAAACTGCCAAGGGTCGCCGCGCTTCCGACCGCGGCGCGTATAGCCGCTTCACCCGCGCCGTCGCAGAGGCAGAACTCACCCGTTTCCTCAAGGCCGACCTCAATGCTGATCGGTTCAGCTGGTCGCTCGATGAAGACGCCATCACTGAGGCCGAGCTTTTTGACGGAAAGCTCGCGCTGATCACCAACGCCCCGGATTTGAGCCCCTCCGAAGCCGTCGCGCGCTACAAGGGGCTCGCGGACATTGAGCGCGGCTTCCGCGTGCTGAAATCCGACATCGAGATCGCGCCGGTCCACCACCGCTTGCCGGATCGCATCCGCGCCCACGCCACGATCTGCTTCCTGGCTCTCGTCCTCTACCGCGTCATGCGCATGCGGCTGAAGGCGAAAGGCCACAGCGCAAGCCCAAGGACCGCACTCGATCTTCTGGAACGCATTCAGCAGCACGTCGCCCGTATCGGTCCGACAACCAAGACAACCCTCACCCGCCAGCAACCGGAACAACTCGACCTCTTCGAAGCCCTGGACCTGAAAACACCCGCCTGAAACGGCCGCGTTGTGGCAAAAGCGGACATCCCGCTTCAGCAATATCAATTGCTTACGCGCTTAGCTGTCGAAGTTGGGGGGCCACATCCATTTCCGCACAACGGTTACGTTTTTTCGCTTTTGGCCATAGAAACTACCGCATGAAATAATCTTGGCACCAAACAATTCCTTCGGAGCTTCGACGTTGATACCTCACAGATGAAGGACAAAACACCATGACACGCACAGGCTATCTTGGCGATCTTCTCAGCCAGTTGGCGGAACGCCGTTTCGTGCCGGCACGCGCGGTATCAGACAAGCCTTTGCACGAAATGTGTGCCACGCTTATTGCAGGCGAGGGCGAGGTGTCGACCATGCGGCTTGCGCGCGACATCCTTGCCTCTTACGAGCGGCTTGGTGCAGATGAGAAACGCGATTTCTTCGCTCTTCTGGCAGAAGACTACGACATCACGCCCGAGGCCGTCACACAAGCGGCGCTGCGATATAGCGAGGACCGTGACGCTACGACCTTGCGCTGGCTGCTACAGGCCGCCGAGCCAAAGCGACAAGGCTTGTTGCGCCGGTTGAATCATGCGCCCGGTGCAACTGGAGAGTTGGTACGCATGCGTCGCGATCTGTTGCGGCTGTTGCCGCAGATGCCAGAGCTGGCGCGGGTGGATCTGGATTTTGCACATCTGTTTCAATCGTGGTTCAATCGGGGTTTTCTGGT
>SLQN01000277.1 GCA_007131465.1 Paracoccaceae bacterium | reverse complement strand
CCCCAGCCACGGATGGTTTCCTCCGGAATGCGTTCGCTGTATTTGGCGGTGAAAATTTCGCGGGCTTTGGCAATGGCCTCCGGTGAGAGGTCGGTGAGTTTGGCGGAAGGGCAGATGCCGGACGACCAATCGTCGGCGAGGGATTGGGCGCGGATTTCATCCTGCTTGGCGAGGCTGAGGGCAGTGAGACTTTCGCCGTTGCGGGCGAAGTAATGGCCTTTGCAGGCGATGGGGATGCCGCGAGGTGCGGCGGGAATTTCAAAGAGCAAGATGCGGTGGCCTTCCGGTGTGATCAGTTCGTGGATCTCCCGGAAGCTGGTGCTCGGATCGGTTTCCTGGGCGATCTGATGTTTGAGGCTATGGAGCCGGGCAGGTTCCATGCGGAACGCTGTGCCTACGATCTGCCGACGGTTGCTGACTCCGAAGACAAGCCATGAGGATGTCAGGCCGCGCAGGTTGGCCTCGTTGGCGAGAGCAGAGAAGTATTTACCGATGTCCTGCGTGGGGTAATTGTCATTGGCCTCCTTGAACTCCACGCATTCGCCTTCCCATCCTGCGATGAGGGTTTCGAGGGTTTGTTGGAGTTGGGAATCGGACATGAGTGCGGAGGAGTGGCGGCTATTGGGCCGAGAGGGTGAAATTGTCGAGATCCTGGGTGGCACGGAATGTGATGGATTGTCGTGCGAACCAATCGTCGCAGGCCGCGCCACCGATCAGCACGATGGAGCCTTCGTGCGGTTTCATGCGTTCGCGGAAAAGGTCGAGGCCTCTTACCATGGGAATTGATCGATGAGGGTTTCGAGTTGGTCCTGCACACGCTCATTGGGATCGTGTTTCAGGCTGAGAAAGAGCGAAAGGGGGTCCACCATTTCCTCGCGGATGGTGAGCAATTGTGAGTTGTAATTCCAGATTTCGAGTCGGGCTGTGGCGTCGATGCGGTCGGCACAGATTTCGAAAGCATTGTTTTTGGATGCCTTGTGATGAAGGGCATACACAGGCGTGCGGTCATCGACGATCATGGTGGCGCGGCTGAGTGCCGTCATGCCAGCCATGAGGGCTTCGGCTGGTGGTTTTTCCCAGTGGATCCAGTGGGTGGCGCGGACGGGCGAGGCCAGCCAGGGCAGGGCTTTTTGCCAGAGTGCACGGCGCTCGGCATGGAAGCGCAGGGTGACGACCCGGCCGTCGCGCACGGGGTCGCAAAGTTCCGCCGCTTCGAGTTCGCGTTTCACTTTGATGAGCATGTTTGGCGAGTAGCCGACGGCTTCCGCGACCTTTTGCAGCGGCCAAGTGTCGATGCTTTGTTGCTCCAAGTGATAGAGCAGGACGCATTGAGCTGCCGGGCTGAGTGTTTTCGCGGTGGGCAGTGCTGTTGGCTGTCGTTCCCGCAGGTCGATGATGGCGGTGGGCAGGAAGGTCTGGCTGCCGGGGACGATGAACGGACGCCCCAGGCGGATGAGGCCTTGGCGGATGTGCTGGGCGAGACCGGGAAGGACGAGAACGACGGAATCTCCCAGATGGCCACTCAAGTTCTCGGTAAGATTGGCGTAGTTGGCGGCAGATGGGTCTTCCTCGCCCCATGTGTCGATGGCGAAAATGAATTTGCGTCCGAATAAGGTGCCTTGGTGCAGTTTGAATCGCTCGCGCAGATAGAGAGGGAGTTTCGCCGGTGCGAGACTGACGAGGTCAATGGGGTTGCCTGTCAATTTTTCGAGATAATTGACCAAGCCCGGCAGGGTGCGCTTCATGTTCGATACACTATTTATTAACGATACACTCGTCAAGTGTATTGTTTCTTTTTGGTGTATTGTGAGCGTAGGAAGCATGGATCATCAGAGATCGGCCGGAAGAAGGACATAGACGCCGAGGACATCGACGGGGAGGCAGGGGGTGACTTTGTAACTACCGATGTCATCTGCGGCTTCGCGGACGCGGCGGTGGTCGGCGAGGAGGGCGTTGGCGCGGTCGGTGGCGAGGGATTCGAGGTAGGCGGTTTGGGATTGGAGGAAGTCGAGGGTTTCCTGGATGTGGCGGGTGGCGGTTTCTTCGGTGAGGTTGGCGGCGGGTTCGGCAGTGAGGAGGGTGGTGAGGTCGGCATCGGCGAGCCATTGGGGGTTGGCGCGGCCGGTGACGGCGAGGGTGACGCATTCTTCGGCCATGAGGGTGCGGGTGGTGTCGCGGCGGCGGCTGGTGAGCTGGTGGCGCAGGCGCAGGACGAAGAGGCTGGTGACGACATCGACGGCGGTGGTGACGGTGGCGGCGCAACGGGCGGCGAGCGGGTGTTGGGCGCCGGAGAGGGAGTCTTCGAGCAGGGTGTCTGCCAGGAGGGAGACGAGCGGGTGGGTGCGCTGGACGTGGCGGGCACCGGGGACGGAGGCGCGGGGATCGAAGAAGATGGGGAGCGGCTTGGTGATGTCTTCGAGGGCGAGGCGTTCCTGGAGGGCTTGCGGGAGATGCTGGGGCAGGAGTTTCCAAGCGACTTTTTTGTAGGGTTCGAGGGGTGAGTTGAGGCGGGAGCAGGTGTTGCGGACGAAGCGGAGGATTTCCCCGGAGCCGCCGAGCAGGGCTTTTTGTTTCTCCCACTCGGGGAGGACTTCTTCGGGGCGCATGCGGCGCTGGGCGAAGACGGTGCGGTTGGCTTTGGCTTTTTCCATGGCATCCTGCCAGTGGGTGTCGAGGGTGGCGAGGTCACCATCGAGTTCACCGAAGTCGAACTCGGTCTGGTAGTTGCGGCCGCGCTGGCTTTT
>SLQN01000153.1 GCA_007131465.1 Paracoccaceae bacterium | reverse complement strand
GTTCTGGCCCGAATACAAGGGCCGCGATGGTTGCCGAACGCCGATGGTCTGGGTGAAGGACAACCAGAATGGCGGGTTTTCCTCGGGCAAGCCGTGGCTTCCGGTCGCGCGCGAGCATCTGTCGCTGGCCGTGGACGCGCAGGAACGCGCGCCCGATGCGCTGCTGCACCATTACCGGCGCGCCATCGCGTTTCGCCACGCCCACCGCGCCCTGATGCGCGGCGCGATGCGCAATGTGCATGTCTCGGGCGATGTGCTGTCCTTCCACCGCGAGGAGGCGGGGGAAAACCTGTTCTGTGCCTTCAACCTCAGCCACGAGCCGTCGTCGCTGTATCTGCCCGAAGGCAACTGGGTGACCGTGGGGCAGGAACTCAACAGCTCTGGCCCCGGAGAGGACGGGGTCGTGCATCTGGGGCCATGGCAACCGTGTCTGGTCGTGAAACGATAACGAGGAGGAGGGAGGAAACATCATGGCGGATCTCAAACTGACCGACATCGAAAAGGCCTATGGCGAGGTCAAGGTCCTGTCCGATGTGAATCTGGACATCAAGCAGGGCGAGCTGATCGTCTTTGTCGGCCCGTCCGGCTGTGGCAAGTCCACGCTTCTGCGCATGATCGCGGGGCTGGAAAAGATCACCGGGGGCGAGCTGCAGATTGACGGGATGGTCGTGAATGACATCCCGCCCTCGCAGCGCGGGATTGCGATGGTGTTCCAGTCCTATGCGCTTTATCCGCATATGACCGTGCGCGACAACATGAGCTTCGCGCTGAAGATCGCGAAGAAATCCAAGGCCGAGATCGACAAGGCCGTCGAACGCGCCGCCGATATCCTGCAACTCGGCCCCTATCTGGACCGCCTGCCCAAGGCGCTGTCAGGCGGCCAGCGCCAGCGCGTCGCGATTGGCCGGTCCATCGTGCGCGACCCGAAAGTGTATCTGTTCGATGAACCGCTCTCCAACCTCGATGCCGCGCTGCGCGTGGCCACAAGGATCGAGATTGCGAAACTCAAGGAATCGATGCCCAATTCGACCATGGTCTATGTGACCCATGATCAGGTCGAGGCGATGACTCTGGCCTCGCGCATTGTCGTTCTGGCGGGGGGCGGGATCGCACAGGTGGGGACGCCGCTGGAGCTTTATGAACGTCCCAACGGCGAATTTGTCGCGCAATTCATCGGCTCGCCTGCGATGAACCTGCTGCCGGGCGAGATCGTGGAAACCGGCGCGCAGACCCGCGTCAAGCTGGATGGCGGCGGCACAGCGCTGGCCGATATCCCGACCACGGATGCCGATATGGGCCTGAAGGTCAATCTGGGCGCGCGCCCCGAAGACCTGATCGCAACCGATGGCGAAGATTTCCTGTATCAGGGCGAAGTCGACCTTCTGGAAGCGCTGGGCGAACTGACCGTGCTCTATTTCAAGCCCGACCGCGCCGGGGCCGCGCCGGTGCTGGCGAAGCTCGCAGGCATCCATACCGACCTGAAAGGGCGCAGCGTCAAGCTCAAGGCGGACCCGGCGAAGATCCATCTGTTTCACAACAAGATCTCCCTGCTCTATCGCTGATGGCAACGCCACGGAAAAAGCCGCCCCTCGGGGCGGCCTTTTCAATCTGGCGACACGGCGCAGAATGTCAGGCGCGGCGGAATTCGCGCATCAGGAAATCGGGCACATGATCACCCATGCCCACCACTGCGCCACGCGGGTCCGACCGCTCACGCCCGGACCCGCGCGCGGCCTTCGCGTCCGCGAACTGGTGCAGATTGGGCTCTGGCTGTGCCGGGGCCTGTTGGTTCACCTGCGCAGGGGCCGCAACCTCTGGGGCAGGCTGGGGTGTTGGTTCGGATTTTGGCGACGCGGCAGCAACGCGAGACCGCCGCACCGGGCGCGCGCGCGGCGCACGCTCGGGCTCCGCGACGGACCGTGACGTGGGGCCGGACAGCACGTCCGGCGCTGTGCCGCGCGGCAGGGATTTCTGCAAAAGCGCCTCGATCTGATCAAGGTATTTCTGGTCGCTCGGGACCATCAGCGTGATCGCCTTGCCCGACCGGCCCGCCCGGCCGGTGCGCCCGATCCGGTGGACATAATCCTCCGGGTGCGACGGCACGTCGAAATTGAACACATGGCTGACCGAGGGCACATCCAGCCCCCGCGCCGCCACGTCCGACGCGATCAGCAGGCGCAATTCGCCTGCGCGGAACCGCTCCAGCGTGCGGGTGCGGACCGATTGGTCCAGATCACCATGAATGGGCGCGGCATCCAGTTTGTGCTTGATCAGCGATTTCGAGAGCACATCTACCTCGACCTTGCGATTGCAGAAGATGATCGCATTTTCCAGCTTGTCGCCCTCGGCCTCGATGATCGCACGCAGCGCCTCGCGCTTCACTTTCGCAGCGCCATCGCGCCGGGTCGCGGGCAGTTCGATCAGCTCCTGCGCGATCGTCTCGGACGCGGTCGCCTGACGCGCAATCTCGATGCGCGCGGGGTTCGACAGGAAAGTGTTGGTGATCCGCTCGATCTCGGGCGCCATGGTGGCCGAATAGAAAAAGGTCTGGCGGGTGAACGGCGTCAGGTTGAAGATGCGTTCGATATCGGGAATGAACCCCATGTCCAGCATCCGGTCGGCTTCATCCAAAATCAGCATCTCGACCCGGTCCAGAAACAAGTCCCGGCGCTGCTTGAAATCGAGCAGCCGCCCGGGGGTAGCCACAATAATATCCACCGGTTTTCCGGAGAGCTGCGCCTTTTG
>SLQN01000249.1 GCA_007131465.1 Paracoccaceae bacterium | reverse complement strand
TATTGTTTTTATTCTAGGCAGGGTGCAAGTTTTTCTTGCAATCGAGAAAAAATGGGGTCCACTATCTGGACGGAAATCGAAGACGGCCCGCCACACATATGGTCCGCAACCTTGGAGGAGGAGAAAACCATGAGCTTTGCACGCCTGAAGGGCACAACCCTTGCCGCAGCCATTGCAACGGCGTTCAGCTTCAGCGCGCTCAGCGCCGAAACACTGCGCCTGTCGCATAACACAGGCGACACCACCACATGGCATCAGGGTGCCGAGAGGTTTGGCGAATTGCTGGCAGAGCGCACCGATGGCGCGTTGGACGTGCGCGTCTTCCCCAATGCGCAGCTTTCGGGCGGTGACCAGATGCGTCAGGCCGAAATGGTCGGGCGCGGCGCGCTGGATCTTGTGGTGACATCGGCGATCAACGTGACGCCGCTGGTGCCCGAAATGGCCGTCTTCTCGCTGCCCTATCTGTATTCCAACTACGCGCAGGTCGATGCCACGACCCAGGGCGCGCCCGGCGAAATGCTGTCTGAAATCCTGCTGGACAAGGGCATTGTCGTTCTGGCCTGGGGCGAAAACGGCTTTCGCGAAGTCACCAACAACACCCGTCCCATCCGCAGCCCCGAGGATATGCGCGGGCTGAACATGCGCGTGGCAGGGCCCATGTATATCGACGTGATGAACGCCCTTGGTGCAAACCCCCAGCAGATGCAATGGGGCGAGACGATGTCAGCCCTGCAACAGGGCGTGGTTGACGGGCAGGAAAACCCCATCGGCGCGGTGATCATCCCGCAGCAGGTCTATGAAGTGCAGAAATACCTGACCGCGTGGCACTATTCGTATGACCCCATCTTCCTTGGAATTTCAAAGGCGAAATGGGACAGCTATGATGCCGATATGCAGACCATCCTGCGCGAGACCGCACAGGAAGCCATGGCCTATCAGCGCGAGATCACCCGCGAAGGCACGGCCAACGGCATCGCATTCCTGCGCGAACAGGGCATGGAAGTCTACGAGCCGACCGACGCGGAACTGACCGCGTTCCGTGAAGCAACCCAGCCGGCTTTCGATCAATGGGCCGCGCGCGTGGGCGATGAGATCGTGAGCGCGTTTCAGAACGCAATCGCCGCTGCGAACTGAGTTGTGACAGGCTGGCCCGCACCCTTGGACAGGGGTGCGGGCCTTTTTCATGCCAAGGGCAGGGACGATGATCCGACTGATCCTGCGCGACTTTGAAAAGATCATCTGCGCGGTGCTGTTTCTCGGCATGACCGCGCTTGGCTTTGTCAATGTCGTGGTCCGCTACGGCACCAACATGTCCTTTGCGGCCACAGAGGAACTGCTGATCAATGGCTTCCTGCTGCTGACCGTCTTTGGGGCCGCCATTGCGGCGCGCCGGGGCGAGCATCTGGCCGTCACCATGGTCCATGAGATGCTGCCCCGCCTGCTCTGGCTGCCGGTATTCCTGATCTCGGTCGCCCTGTCCGTCAGCCTGTTGGCCTTCTCGGCGTGGTTTTCATGGGACGCGATGATGAATATCCGCCGTGTCGGAATGCGGTCCTATGCGCTGGGGCTGCCTGCATGGTATTATCAGGCCGCGCTGCCCTTCGGCTTTGCCCTGATCATCCTGCGCTATCTGCACTATACGTGGGAAGTGCTGCGCGCAGGGCCAAACCGGATCGTGCCCCATGTTTGAGATGATCGGCATCACGTCGGCCGGCACGCAGATGATCGTGGTTTTCTTCCTGCTGATGGCCCTGCGTGTGCCGGTGGCTTTCGCGCTGGGGCTGTCGGCGCTTTATGCGATGTGGAAAATCGGTTTCGGGCTGGAACTGGCAGGCGATCTGATTGCCACCGGCATCGCCAAATTCTCGCTTCTCGCCATCCCGTTCTTCATCCTTGCCGGTGTGCTGATGGGCAGCCTTGGCATTGCCGAACGGATGATCCGTTTCTTTCGGGTGGCCGTCGGGGGCTTGCCGGGGGGAATGGGTATTGTCGGGACGGTCGTGTGCCTGTTCTGGGGCGCGGTCAGCGGCTCTGGCCCCGCATCGGTCGCCGCGATCGGCCCCATGATCATCAAGGGAATGGAGGAAGACGGCTACGACCGCGCCTTTGCCGCCGGGCTGGTTGTGACGGGGGCGGCCTTTTCCATCGTCATCCCGCCGTCCATCGGGCTGGTGATCTACGGCGTGATCGCCGAAACATCGATCTCGCGGTTGTTCATCGCGGCGATCATTCCGGGCGTGTTCATGGCCTTGACAATGGTGGCCGTGTTGCCCTTCGCAAGTCGCCACGCGACCGGCGAGGGAAGCGCCAGCCTGCTGGCCCTCAGCCCCGACCCCTATGCGGGCCTGCCGCGCGGGCGGGCGCTGTGGCTGTCATTTCGCGACAGCTTCTGGGGGCTGATGACGCCTGTGGTGATCCTGGGTGGCATCTACTCGGGCATCTTCACGCCCACCGAGGCCGCGATTGTCGCCACGGTCTATGCGCTGGCTGTTGGCGGGCTGGCCTACCGCACGCTGACACTTTCGGGCCTTTATGATGCGCTTGGCACGGCCGCCGCCTCCTCCGCGGTGGTGATGCTGATTGTGGCCTATGCCAGCCTGTTTGGCTGGGTGGTCACGGTCGATGATCTGGTGCGCAGTTATTCCGGTGCGCTTCTGGGGCTGAGCGATCAGGCCTGGGTCATCTTGCTGGTGATCATGGTGATCCTGCTGATTGCAGGCATGTTCATGGACCCTGTTACGGTCAT
>SLQN01000260.1 GCA_007131465.1 Paracoccaceae bacterium | reverse complement strand
TCGTGTTCAGATCGACTTCTGGCGCAACACGGATGACATCGTCAAGGTTGATATCCTGCCGTGTGACAATCGTGCCGGGAATTATCGGGAACTCCGACACTTCGCCCGTGAAATACTGTTGTGCCGTTGGCGACAGCAAAAATTCGATGAAGGCATGCGCCGCATCCTGATTGGTGGAACTGTTCAGCACGCCCATGCCTGCAACCAGCAGCAGATTGCCGATGTCGCCGTCATTGGCGAACAGTGTTTGGGTAACCGGAAAATCTGCGTCCCGGTTCAGGAACCGCGGCAGATAGTAGTTGTTGAACACACCGATATCCGCCTCGCCATCGCCGATGGCCTGAATCCCTGCGGTGTTGTTGCGCACGGCGACCGGGTCATTGGCGGCGATGCCCTCCAGCCAGTTACGCGCGGCCTCTTCCCCATGAATGACGCGCATGGCTGTGACATGGGCCAGAAACGACCCGTTGGTGGCGGGCAGGGCAATCCGGCCTTTCCATTTCGGATCAGTCAGATCGAAGATCGACGCGGGCAGGTCCTCCGCGCTGACACGCTCGGTCGAATAGGCCAGCACGCGGCCCCGGCCCGATGTGGCGACCCACCGATTCTCGGTGTCGCGATAGGCGGCTGGCACATTGGCAACCAACGATTCGGGCAGCGGCGCGAACAGGTCCACGACTGCGCCAAGGGCGGCGGCATCCTGTGCCCAATAAAGGTCAGCGGGCGAGGCATCACCTTCCTCTTGCAGTAGGATGGCCAGTTCCGCCGTGCCTGCATAGCGCACATTCACAGTGATGCCGGTCTGGGCCGTGAAGGCCTCGAGGATCGGCGCGACCAAGGTTTCGCCGCGGCCGGAATAAAGCGTCAGGTCCGCCAGCGTTGGCGTTGCAGCAAAAGCCACCATGGCCAGGACAGAGTTGCGAAGAAAGCTCATGATATTTTCCTCTGAGACAGGTTTTCAGGTTCCGTGCAGGAACAGGGCCCCGGTACAGCGCCTGTCGCGCGTCCCTTTCGCAGCGGTCTGCTCAATTCCTACTAATTACGTCAGTTATTATACCCAAGCGGTTTCGTCAACTACCACTTCACGACGGAATCAGGATTGCCTAGGCACGCGGCCTTCGCGCATAGTGAAGCCATCCCCGCCACAGGAAAGAGCATGACTCACCCCCGCAACCCCGGCACAGTGCTTGCACTCGATGGAATGACAGCCGTGAACCGTCCCGCCGCCACGCGCCGGGCCGCGTCGCTGGTGGCGCGACGCTCGCTGAAAGGAGCGCATCAGGCGGCATGGTTGCTGAACGCCATCGCCTGCATGGACTTGACGACATTGGCTGGCGATGACACCCCTGACCGCGTGCGCCGGCTTTGTGACAAGGCCCGCCACCCGCTGAGCGATGAAATCGTGGCCGGACTTGGACTGGATCACATGCCGCAGACCGGTGCGGTCTGCGTCTATCCCACGATGGTCGCCCCGGCGGTGCAGGCGCTGGATGGGTCCGACATTCCTGTTGCCTCGGTCGCGACAGGGTTCCCGGCGGGGCTGATGCCGCTGGACCTGCGGCTGGCCGAAATCCGCTATGCCGTGGATCAGGGGGCGCAGGAAATCGACATCGTCATCACCCGCGCGCATGTGCTGGGGGGCGACTGGTCTGCACTTCACGACGAGGTCGCGGCCATGCGCGAGGCTTGCGGGGACGCGCATCTGAAAGCCATTCTTGCCACAGGCGATCTGGTGACACTAACGAATGTCTATGCGGCCTCGATTGTGGCCATGCAGGCGGGCGCGGATTTCATCAAGACATCAACCGGCAAGGAGGGCGTCAACGCCACGCTGCCAGTGGGCCTGACCATGTGCCGCGCGATCCGCGATTACCGCGCTGCGACCGGCCATATCGTGGGCTTCAAGCCAGCAGGCGGCATGAAAACCGCGAAGGACGCGCTGAACTGGCAGGTGCTCATGCGCGAGGAACTGGGGCGCGACTGGCTGCGCCCGAGCCTTTTCCGCCTTGGCGCCTCCTCGATGCTGGGCGATATCGAACGCCAGCTTTCGCACCACGTGACCGGGCGCTACGCGGCCCATCACCGCCTCGCGCTTGCGTAAGGACAGACCATGCCCACGATCACGGAGATCCTTGCGACCATGGAGTACGGCCCCGCCCCGGAAAGCGAGACACTGGCCCGCGACTGGCTGACGCGCGGCCCCTTCGGCCATTTCATCGCAGGGGCTTTCACGGCACCGGGCGCGCTGTTCGAGTCTCGTAACCCCGCCCGCGACGAAGTATTGGCCGAGGTCACGCAGGGCAGTGCGGGCGATATCGACAGCGCCGTGGAGGCGGCCCGCGCGGCATTGCCCGCATGGTCGGCGCTGCCAGGCCATGCCCGCGCGCGCCATCTCTATGCGCTGGCCCGCCAGATCCAGAAGCGCGAGCGGCTGTTTGCCGTTCTGGAGGCGCTGGACAATGGCAAGCCGCTGCGTGAAGCGCGGGACGTGGATATCCCGCTGGCTGTGCGGCATTTCTATCATCATGCGGGCTGGGCCGAGTTGGTGGCAGATGAATTTCCGGGGCAGGGGCCGCATGGGGTATGCGGCCAGATCATCCCGTGGAATTTCCCGCTGCTGATGCTGGCGTGGAAAATCGCGCCTGCGCTGGCGGCAGGCAATACGGTCGTGCTGAAACCCGCCGAATACACGCCGTTGACAGCGCTCCTGTTCGCGGAACTCTGCATCGAGGCGGGCCTGCCTGCG
>SLQN01000128.1 GCA_007131465.1 Paracoccaceae bacterium | reverse complement strand
GACATCCATCGATTTCCCCGAAAGCCCCTTGCGCAGCCGACCTTTTTGGCCTCAATCCCCGGCCAACCCCTCCAGCAGGTTGCGCCACTGCGCGCTTGTATCGTCTGAAAGCCGCGTTGGCCCTGCATCCAGCATCTTGTGGCGCACGCGCTCGGCAAGCTGGAGCCGCCAGTCACCCGGCAAGGCGATCCCTTCGGCTTCGGCCCATGCCAGCGCCTGCGCGACAAAGGGCCTGCCCGCAACAACTGTATCGGCAAACAGCCGCTCTGGCCTGCGCTCGACCCGGTCCAGTTGGGCGGCCAGTTCAGCGGGTGGAAACAGGTCTTCCACAGTGATGTCCTGACGCTGCGCAATATCGCTCAGCAACAGCAATTCCGCACTGTCGGCGAGGCTCGTCGCAAGGGCATTCCCGGACCCATCGAGCAGGAGTTTCGGTGTCCGGGTCTGAGTCTCGCTGAGCAACCGCGCCATCACTTGCATGACCCCGGCCCCGCATGCGGGCGCGAACACCATGTCGCGTGGCGGGACGAACTGTCCAGACGCTATGCTCAGGGTCTTGATGACGCTCAGATAGGTCTGCTCGACCCGGCTTTGCACCAGCACGGGCTGCGCGCCCCCCATGCTGACCTCGGCCACAGCCAGATTGAGGGCGGCGCGCACGGCAAAACCCGCGCCGCGCTGGCTGTCGCTGCCCTCGCCTTCCAGCAGATCCCCGCTGACACGGGTTGATCCATCACGCCCCACAAATACCTTGCGCGCCCGCGCCAGCCGGTCGACATCGACCAGAAATGGTGAATGCGTGGTGTAGAGGATCTGGTTTTTCAGCGCCAGCCCTTCGAAGAACGCGGAGAGGTCGCGCTGTGCCAGCGGGTGCAGCGAATGGCCCGGCTCATCCAGCAGCAGCACGCAATTGTCATGTGCGCCCTCGGCCTCGTGCAGAAAGACCAGAAAGAAACTGAGGAACCATTGCAACCCGGTTGAACGATGCTCCAGTTCCACCTCCTGCGGGCGGCGGGCATCAGCCACCCAGATGCGGAAATGGTTGCCATCGGCCTCGAAGCGGAAGCGGTAATCACCCTGTTTCCACCAATCCGCGAACCGCGCAGTCAGCTTGGTCCCTGCCGATTGCAGCAGGATGGAGCGGGTGCGCTTGGCCTCGGCGATCCGGGCCAGAAGCGCGGGGTCCGGCTGCTGATCCTGGGCGCGGGCGCGCATCAACAGGCTGCGCATCAGCCCGGCCTTGCCTTTCTCGGCGATCATGCGGGCCTCTGCCGCGTCACGGATGTCGCGGAAATCGCGGCCCAGTTCCAGGATCTCCTGCGCCTGCACACCCACGAAGTCGAACAACACGCGCAAGGTGCGGGCTTTCGCGCTTTCCTTCGCGCCAAGGTCGGCGCGGTCCATATTGTCCACGACATGCGGCAGGTAGATCTCGGAATCCAGATTGCCATAATTCGAATAATAGACAAAGCGCGGCAGACAGGAAATCACGGCGCGACGTATGTCATCGCGCGCCGCAGGGTCCGGGGCCAACATGGCGGCCATCTGCTGGCCAAGCGTTTTCTGCAAATCGCGCAACAGCGGGATCACCTGGCTGGTGGCAGGCGGGTCTTCGGGAATCAGCGCGGCGACAGCGTTACGCGCCAGCCGCAGGTCGTTGCCGGTGACATTTGCAGAGCTTTCCAATTCCTCCAGCAAAGCATCCACCAGCTTGCAGGCCGCATCGCGCAGCGGGCCGGTCGCCATGCTGTCCAGATCGGTTCGTGCGAGGCGAAGCGCACTCAGCGCCGTGGCGACAGCGCCATCCTCGTTCAGCCTGTAGTCGGGAAAGGCGATCCGGTAGCTGCCATCATAAAGCCGCGCCACAGACACGCGGCCTGCCTGTGCCAGTGGAATTCTCGCAAGCTCCGCCAGCCGCGCAGCCTCGCGCCCGGTGTCGAACTCGGCGGTGATGAACTGGAACTGTTCAGGCGCGTTGCGGATCGTGGCGAACAGCGCCTTCGGGTAGTCTGATGTCGGCTGCAACGCCCCCTCGCTTGCGGGGTTCAGCTTTCACAAGGGCAGCAGAAGGTTGGTCTTGCCGGATTCATTGACACCGATCAGGGCAGTCACCCTATCCGCATCCAGCCAGCCCGAATCCATGACCGAGCGGAAATTGCTGACGCGGTAGCGCAGCAGGGTGAAGCCTGTTTGCGCAGGCAGCGGGTCTGCAGGCGTCTGGGCAATGTCAGTCGAAATCGTGAAACCAGTCTCATAGCGCATGGCGTCGTCTCCTTGTCAGAAATCCGGGATAAGGGTCTGGTCTTGCAGCAGACCCGATCCGGTCTGCTGCACTGGGGGAATACCCGTTTCGGCGCGCAGACTTGCGCCCAGTTCGACCGCAAGGGTCAGCGCGATCAGTCCGGCGATTGCGGTCTGGCCCAGCCGCCAGCGGGCGGCCGTGTCGCCCAGCGCTTTCGGCACAGCATGCCCCAGCCTGCGCGCGGCGCGGCGTTTGGCGGCCATCATGCTGTCCACGCGCGCGCCAAATGCCCGGAAGGGCGCAGTCAACTGCGCGGCAAAGACCGCAGGGCCGATGCGCTGCGCATGGGCATGGACCGCGACGCCAGCAGCCAGCGCCACCCCAAACGCCACTGGCCATACGGCCCCCGACGCGGCCGCAACGATCGGGGCGGCCTGCGCATGCGCCAGAACGGGCCAGACCACGGGCAGCGCCAGCGACGCGGCAGCCAGCGCCAGAAAGGGCAG
>SLQN01000169.1 GCA_007131465.1 Paracoccaceae bacterium | reverse complement strand
GCGCATGGAGCCGGAATTGTCCAGCAGCAGCGTAACCACCGTGTCGCGGAATTCGGTGTCCTTCTCCTGCTTGAAGCTGAGCGGCGTTGTCGGGTTGGCGACGACGCGCGCGAGGCGTCCGGCATCAAGAATACCTTCCTCCAGATCGAACAGCCACGAACGGTTCTGTTGCGCCTGCAAACGGCGCTGCAACTTGTTGGCCAGCCGCGAAACTGCGCCTTTCAGAGGCTCAAGTTGCTGGTCCAGATAGGCGCGCAGCCGTTCAAGTTCGGCGGGGTCGGCCAGATCCTCGGCACGAACCTCCTCGTCGAACTCGGTCGCGAAGGCCGTGTAATCTGCGCTGGCTTCGGAATGCGGGGGCGCGGCTGGCGGTTCCAGCGGGGCATCGGCCTCGGGCATCTGGGCCTCGTCCGACATCTCGTCATCCACGTCTTCGTCCAGTGCAACATCGGCTTGGGCGCTGTCCTGCGCCGGGCTGTCCTGATCGCTGTCCTCGTCGGATTGTTCGTCTTGTCCGTCGCTATCAGGGTTCTCAGGCTCCTGTGGCTGCTCGTCGGTGTCGTCCTCCGAGCCTTCGTCTTCATCGCCCGTATCGTCGGGATCATCGCCAAGCTGGTCGCCATAGCCAAGATCCGCGATCATCTTTCGGGCAAAGCGGGCAAACTGGCCCTGATCGGCCAGAACCCGTTCCAGATCGTCAAGCGTACCCCCCGCGCGTTCCTCGATGAACCCGCGCCACAGGTCCAGAACGTGCCCTGCCCCGTCCGGCAGGTCGCGACCCGTCGCCAACTGGCGGATCATGTACGAGGCGGCAACTGACAGCGGCGCATCCTGACGGTCGCGAATCTGGGAATAGCCCTTGCGCACCGCGTCGTGCGCGATGCGCGCGTCGATATTCTTGGCCGTGCCGGGCATGTGCCGCGCGCCCACCGCTTCGCAGCGCGCTTCCTCCATCGCCTGATAGAGATCGCGCGCCATCTGCCCCTGTGGCAAATAGCGCGCATGCACTGACTCGTCATGGAATCTGTGCCGCAGCGCCAGTGTATCAGCTGTGCCACGCGCCAGCAGAACCTCGTCCTGCGTCATCCGCCTTGTAACCTGCGGCAGGCGCATCGTATCGCCGCTCAACCCCGGCGGATCAACCGAATAAGTGACAGTCATGTCACGCGCATCAGCCATGGTCCGGGTCGCCTCGGAAAGGGCCTTCTTGAATGGGTCTGCGGGATTTTCAATCCGGGACATGCGTGGCATCTCTGCTATGGCTTCAGAACAGACAGATAGCTCAGCGGCAGTGGAAAAGAAAGCCAATCAGGTGCAAGGTGGCGGCCTGTCTCCGCGGCGCGACACAACCGCGCACAGCGGATGGTCCGTGCAAACGAAATGCGCATGTCAGTCACACACGCACGCGGGCTGCAACGCGATGTTCAAGGAAACAAAAACGCGTGCTTCATTCCCTTTGAACGCAAACACGTCTTGCTCCGTTTCGATTTTTGCGGATAAATCATCGAAAGTAAATATCCGCAGAAAAGGTTATTCGCGCGAGGGTCCTTTTCAGATTTCAGTTGCATCAATTGCAAATAGAGCTAGTGTACAGCGCTAGATCAGACAAATGGAGGATGAAATGGTTGACTTAGAGACATTGTCGCTTGACGAATTGAAGAAACTGCAGAAAGATGTGAAGAAGGCCGTGTCTTCATTCGAAGACCGCGCGCGGAAAAAGGCGCTGGCCGAAGCTGACGCGGTTGTCCGGCAGCACGGCTTTACGATTGAACAGCTTTTGGGGAAACCCGCGAAATCCACAAGATCCCTCTCTGTGCCCAAATACGCCAATCCGGCCAATCCGGAACAGACATGGACCGGTCGGGGACGTAAACCCAAATGGATCATCGAGGCCCTCGACTCCGGCAAGTCGCTGGATGACATGGCGATTTGAGCCAACCTGTTGCAAAATTTATGGCCGGTTTCCGGTTCTTTCTGGATCTTTATCAGACCATGAATGCGCGCAATATCGGGCTGCTCTCTGCGGGGGTGGCCTTTTTTGCCTTGCTTGCCGTGTTTCCGGGTATTGCCGCATTCATTTCCGTCTTCGGGTTTTTTGCGGACCCGCTGATGCTGCAAGACCAGCTTGCCCTGATCGAAGACCTGGTTCCCGAAGCGGCCTTTACCCTGTTGAGCAATCAGATCACCCGACTTGTCTGGGCCAGCGACGGCATTCTGGGATGGACCAGCCTTGTTTCCGTCCTGATTGCCCTGTTCCTTGCGCGCCGGGGCGTCGACGCCCTGCTGATCGGGTTATGCGCAATTCACCAGACCCCACGCAGGTCAGGTTTGGCGCATGCCTTGCGCGTCGCAGTCATCACGGTCGGAATGCTGATCGTCGGAATCGTTGCGCTGCTTTCGGTCCTGATCCTGCCCGTTCTCCTCGCATTCTTTCCACTGTTCGGGGCACAGGCGCTTATCCTCGAAGCGGCACGCTGGGGGCTGACACTGGGTATTGTCGCGCTCTGGATCGGAGTGTTTTACAAGATCGGGCCGAACAGATCGTCGACTGACCCCGAGATATGGGCGCCCGGACTCGTTGTTGCCGTAACATTGTGGCTGACGGCTTCGGCAGGGTTCTCCTATTACCTCGCGCATTTCGGCGACTACAATGCCATCTATGGATCGATCGGGGCAGTCGTCGCTCTCTTGATGTGGTTCTATATCTGCGCATACGCAGTCCTGCTGGGCGGCGTTTTCAATGCGACGCTCGAATTGCGGCGACAAAAGCGAATGCCGGGACCGACAGGCACGCCAATGCAGATCACCACATCGGATGAAATACTCCCGCCGGAGACAGAGTGAATATATCGACCCCTGATGCGGTCACGCCAATCGAATGCTCGAATTGCGCCGAAAGGGACTTGTCACGGGTCACCGCTGTCCAGTCATCTGCAAGAACCTTGGTTTCGGGCCTGCCAAGATTGACCATCGGCTCGATGGTGAAGAACATGCCTTCTTCCAGCCTTGGCCCCTGCCCCGGCCGTCCGTAATGCAGGACATTGGGCGGGGCGTGAAAGACACGCCCAAGCCCGTGGCCACAGAAATCCCGGACAACGGACATACGCTGGCTTTCGACATAGCTCTGGATGGCGTGGCCGATATCACCAAAGGTGTTGCCGGGCCTGACAGCCTCGATCCCCAGCATCAAGGCGTCATGGGTGACCTGGATCAGCCGTTCTGCCCTGCGCGGCATGACACCTGCGACATACATGCGCGACGTGTCCCCGAACCACCCATCCACAATGACGGTGACATCGATATTCAGGATATCGCCGGGTTTCAGCGTTTTCGGGCCGGGAATACCGTGACAGACAACATGGTTGACCGAAATGCAGCTGGCGTGCTGATAGCCCCGGTAGCCGATTGTGGCCGATTGTGCACCCGCGGCCGCGACCTTGTCGGTGATGATCCGGTCGATTTCTTCGGTTGTCTGGCCCGGATAGACATGCTCTGCAATTTCGTCGAGAATGCGTGCGGCCAGGTTTCCAGCCTTGTGCATGCCTGCGAAATCCGAAGCCTGATGCAGGCGGATTCCGTCTCTGGTCATGCTGCCATCATGCTTTTCGTCCAAGACGCGCCCCTTTCCTGCCTGCGCTTTTGCGCAAAATAGGCGGGAAACGGACGGAAAACCAGTCCGCTTGACGCGCTTTTTGGCCTGAATTCTTCTGGAAATGCGCATAGGATGCCAGAAAAGCGACGATATCCGCGCGCGGTTCCGTCAATCCATTCGCAAACAGGCAAACCCGTGGCCCCAGAACGACACGCAAGACACGATCCGGACAGGGGACACGGCACGGTATCTGCGCTGGGCGCACTTGCCGGGGTGCAGCGCAGACTGCAGACGTCAAGGCCCGAACAGCTTGATCAGGACATAACGCAGGCGCTTGCTGTTATGGGGAAGGCCCTCGACGCAGATCGTGGCTACCTGTTTCAGATCCGCGATACGGTTGTCATACAGAATTCGCATGAATGGGCCGCCCCCGGCATCGCCCCAGTACAGCCGGACCTGAAGGAAACGCCTTTTTCGGCGGGCGAGGTCTACTGGACCGCGTTCCGGCGATACGGCATCCTTAGGCTGCGGACGCTATCCTCGCTTGCAGCGGGCAGCGAGTTTCACACCATCCTGACCCAGCAAAAGGTAAAGTCCGTCATCGCTGCCCCGATCTGGCAGCATCCCAAGGAGATCGCCGGCTTCGTAGGTTTCGATTTCTGTCGCGCAACCCGTAATTTCACCGCAGAGGAGGACGCGCTCCTGCTCTGCTTTGCAGCCAGTCTGGGATCAGCTCTCGATCTTGCCACTCTGACAAGGCAACGCAACAAGCTGGATGCCGCGCTTGGCGATGCCACGGGACGCCTGTCGGCCATGGTCAATGCGCTGCCAGAGTTTCTGGTCGAAGTCGGGCAGGACGGATTGATCACCGGCTTTCACCAGGGCCCGCCTCTGACCTTCGCCCTGACCCCGGCCGAAGTGATCGGCCATCCCCTCGAACAGGTGCTGCCCCCGCATATCGCGGGTATCAGTCGCGAAGCGATGGCGCAGGTTGATCGGAACGGCTGGTCCGAGAGTTTCAGCTATCCCCTCGAGATCGGCAGGTCCGAAAAGCGCTACAGCTTGCAGGCCATGCGCCGTAGCGCGGGCAACGATTCGCGTCCACAGGGATATCTATTCGTCGTTCGCGACATTTCCGAAAGCTACCGTCAGGACACGCATCTGAGGCAGCTTGGGCAGGTGGTGGAGTTGTCAAGCAACCTGATCATGCTGACCGATAGCGACCGCAGGATCACATGGATGAACCCGACCTGCACCCGAAGCTCAGGCATCCTGTTGGAGGATGCGGTTGGATTGCGGCCCGGAGATGTATTGCGCCTTGGACAAGACAACTCCGATGCATCGACCATGATCAGCGCCGCGCTTGACCGCGGTGACCCGATCGATCTGGAAGTTCGCGCTCTCAACCAGCATGGCCTGCCCTACTGGGTGGATCTGAACATCCAGCCCTTGCGCGACCCGGAAGGCGAAATTCACAGCTTCATGGTCGTGGGCAGCGACATTACTTTGCACAAACTGGCCGAGGCGCGCGCGCTGCGAGATCGTGCCAGCGCGATGGACGCGTCGCAGGAAGGGATTGCGATCAGCCGGGCCGATGGCAGCCTCTCCTACATGAACGCCGCGTTTCGCAAGGCGCTGGGACTTGATGAAGACACACAGACCGAGACGCTGTCGTGGCATGACATCCTCCCAGAGATGCTTGACACATTCCGGCTTGCGATCATACCTGAACTCTATGCACACGGCCAATGGCGCGGCGAGATCACCCTGCCGCATTCAGTGCGACAGGACCGGCATTTCGAACTTTCGATCTCAGTTCAGGATGAAGGCAGCTTTCTGACGATCGCGCGCGACATCACGGCGCACAAGGACACTGAAAAAGACCTCGCCCTGTTGCGCGAACAGGTGCAGGTTGTGCAAAGCCATCACCTGATCTCGCAAGTCGCGTCTGGCCTGAGCCATGATCTGTTCAACGTGCTTGCGGTCATTTCCGCGACGGCGGAAAGCCTGCGACGCAACGCGGATGCCGATGTTGTCAGGGGGCTGACCCACCTTGATGCCGCCACGGCGCAGGCGATGGCGTTGGTGCGCAACATGAACCGGCTGGGACAGCGCAATGTCAGCAAGCGCATGCACAACCTGCGCGAGCTCGCGGGTCAGGCCGCGGGCCTTGTCCGGCCCAGCCTTGGTGGCGATGTCACGCTCTGCCTCGAATTGCCGAAAGACAGGATAGACGTGCTGTGCGACCGAACCGAGATCATGCAGGTGCTGATCAATCTCCTTATCAACGCACGGAATGCGGTTATGGGGGCTGGTCGGCCGCGGGCTTCGATCGGGTTATCCCTGTGCCGCGCAGATGACGCGCACATGGCCGCCACGCTGGATATAGGCCGTTTGCAGCCCGATAGGCCCTATGCCTGCATTATCATATCCGATACCGGCAACGGGATCGACGCGGCGGCGCGCGAACACATGTTCCAGCCCTATTTCACCACACGCGGGGAAAACGGCGGCGGGTTGGGGCTTTCCATCGTCTCGGACATCCTGCTGGCCAACAAGGCAGCCCTGAGTGTCGACACAACGCCGGGCGCAGGCAGCCGGATGACAGTATTCTGGCCCCATGCAGCACCGGACGCCGCACCACGCCCACCTGTAACAACGCTGCAGGGTCTGCGGGTCCTTCTCGTCAACACCAACGACCATGCCCTTGCGGATATCGCCGCGACCCTGACCGCAGCCGGCCTCGATGTGACAAGTTGCATCGCGCCTCAAGACGCGGTGGCCGCCGTGAGTGCAGGCCCTGTGGATTGGGATGTCGTTCTGATCGATCATGACATGACCCCGATTTCGGGATACGCACTTGCGGAAACACTCCTGAGCCTTAGCAAAACGCTGCCAGTCGTCCTTGTCGATTCGCAAAAAATGTTGCAATTTGCAAAAAATGCTGCGCATGTTAATGGTATGAAAGTGCTTTCCGGCACTGTTACCCATGCGGCGCTTCTTGCTGCGCTCGCGGATGTGACAGCGCGGAAATCTACAAGCTCCTGAAGGCCCACTCTGTCAATGCGACTTCTGATTGCAGATGATCACCAACTCCTTCGCGACACGCTATGCGCCTATCTGGATCAGCAACCGGATATAGAGATCACAACAGCCGCGGATATGGCGGAGGCACGCGACATCATAGCACAATCCGGGGTGTTCGACCTTGTCATTCTCGATTACTCGATGCCCGGCATGAATGCGCTCGATGGCCTCGGAACGATCCTGCGCCTCGACACCCCCCCGCCGGTCGCTCTGATATCCGGGATCGCCTCGCCCGACGTGGTTCTGCGCGCTTTCGAACTGGGCATTCGCGGGTTCCTGCACAAATCCATGCCCGCAACATCGCTCCTCAATGCGATCCGCTTCATCTGCCTGGGCGAGCGGTTCATTCCAGTCGATTTCCTGATCGACGGGGCGCGCGCGCTGCCGTCGCTGCCCGATAGTCTGGCGCATCGCGGTCCTGACGGATCGGATGCCATTGCCCTGACCGGGCGCGAGCGCGACGTCCTCGGCGCGCTCTGCGATGGACACACCAACAAGGAAATCGCCCGCATCCTGCAACTTAGTGAACCAACTGTGAAACTTCACATGAAAACACTGTATCGCAGGCTTGGCGTCAACAATCGGACACAGGCCGCGATGGTCGCACGCAGCAAGGGTCTGTGTTGATTGCGCAATGCGGCCCCGGCCTTGCCCGGGAGCCTCTGAGTGCGCGCGACAGCACGCTGTCTGAACCCCGGGCGAACTGCCAAGGCATCTGGATGTTTCGAATCGCAGTCCATTGTTGCGCAACACCATCCGCACGCCCTGTCCCGTTGCGCATAAACTGGCTGGTTTTCTGACATCCATTTTGCTAACTTTGATCCCAAGCTGCGAAAAAGCAGCAGGAAAGAGGCAGAGATGGGCAGAACAACACCGCAGGACGGGGTGTTCGTTGTTGAATGGACCCGCACCGAGATTGACGGAACCCCCGGACTGGACGCAAGCTGGCTTAAGGTTGGCGCTGACTGGCGCTGGCGCGGCACGGCGCTTCGGCTCGACACGAAGCGCTGCGCCGGGCCAACCGACGCGGAACGACGGCGTGCGCGGGCCATCGCCGAGCGGCTGACTGGCACCCCCTTCCCTCCTGAAGACACCTTGCAGACAGATCTTCCTGCGCCTGCCCAGGGCTTCGTCGTGACCGATGGGACACGGCTCTACCCGGTCGGCATCCTGAAAGTCAGGGGCCGCAAGCTGGCAGTGTTCGAACAGGGGCTGCCGCATCAGGGAGCCGCCTGCTGGGTGACCGAATGCAGCCCCCGAGTGGACGGGCGGTTCCCTCGACAGCCGGACGTGATTTGCTTCACCTCGGACGCGATGATCGCCACACCCGGCGGCGCCTGCTCGATTGTGCACTTGCGCCCCGGTGACAAGGTGCTGACCCGTGACAATGGCCCGCAACCGATCTTGTGGACTGGCCAGACAACACTGTCTGGCCTAGCCCTGCGCAAACATCCTTATCTGCGCCCCATCAGGCTGCGGAGCGATTGCATGCAGTCGGGTCTCCCGCAAGGGGATCTCTGCCTTTCGCCTGCGCATCGGGTGCTGTTCTGCGGCCCGAAGGCGCGCGCGCTTTACGGCAGTGACGAAGTGCTTGTGCGCGCGAGCGATCTTGTCAATTACCGCAACATCTCCCCGGACCTCGCCCTGCATGGGGTCACCTATCTGCATCTGCTTCTGGACGCGCATCAGATCATCTTCGCGAATGGCGTGGCGACAGAAAGCTTCCACCCCGGGCTCGCCCCCGCAGAAACCTTGCGCCAGCACCGACGGAGCCTGCGCGAGGTCGAGGATGGGTGGCTTGCCGCGCCCGAGACATATGGGCCAACGGTGCGGCGCTGCCTTGGCGCAGGCGAAGCGGCCCTTCTGGCCGCGTAACCGTATGACCGCCGAAAAACAGGTGTCCTCACAGGATTGACACCCCGCGCGGCCCCTGTATAAGCGCGCCAGCCGGAATTCGGATGTTCCGGTCACCATTGGTGTTGGAGGCCCTCGCGAGAGGACGCCTGTCGCCCGGTCCGCCGGGAAAGGACAACGCCCTTCCATCCGCCTGCAATCAGGCCAGAACGAAGGAGATCAGCCGTGACCAAACGCACGTCTGCCAAGTACAAACTCGACCGCCGCATGGGCGAGAACATCTGGGGCCGACCGAAAAGCCCTGTCAACCGCCGCGAATACGGCCCCGGCCAGCATGGCCAGCGCCGCAAGGGCAAGCTGTCGGATTTCGGCACGCAACTGCGCGCCAAGCAAAAGCTCAAGGGCTATTACGGTGATCTGACCGAAAAACAGTTCCGCCGCATCTATGCCGAGGCCGAGCGCGTCAAGGGCGACACGGGCGAGAACCTGATCGGTCTGCTGGAGCGCCGTCTGGATGCCGTGATCTACCGTGCAAAATTCGTGCCGACGGTCTTTGCCGCACGCCAGTTCGTCAACCATGGCCATGTCACTGTCAATGGCGCGCGCGTCAACATCCCCAGCTACCGCGTCCGCGAAGGCGATGTCATCGCCATCCGCGACAAGTCGAAGCAGTTGGCGATCGTTCTTGAAGCCGTGGGCCTTGCTGAACGGGATGTGCCCGACTACCTGGAAGTCGATCATTCCAAGATGACAGCGACTTTCGTGCGCATCCCGGCGCTGGGCGATGTGCCCTATCCGGTGCAAATGGAACCCAACCTGGTCGTCGAATTCTACGCGAAGAACTGATCTTCGTCGCTACCGAAAACAATAGTGTTCAAGCCCTGTCGCATGGCAGGGCTTTTTCATGCGTTTCCTTTTGATGAAAATATCCTCTGGGTGAATTGGCCCGAAGGGACAAGAGGCGCGTGAGCGCCCCTTCTTGGGTCACCGGCCAATATAGTCAATCCCGGGCAGGGCGCGCTCAGAACCGGTCCAGCAGGCGGCGCAGATAATCCAGTTCGGCGTCGGGCCGTTCCAGTTCTGCCGACCGCCGCCGCAATTCTTCCAGAAGATCGCGCGCACGCCGGTAGACGTCTTCGCCCTGCAACAGGTTGTCTTCCGTGCCGACTTCGCCGCCCTGGTTGCGATCACGGCCCAGCGGGTCGCGGCTCGATCCCTCGCCGCTTTCCGTGCCCGCCTGATCCCCCATCTGATCGCGCAGGTCCTGTGCCCGGGCCTCGTTCATGGCGCGCATCCCGTCGCGCATGGCCTCCATCGCATCCGCCTGCCGGCTCAGCGCATCGCCGGTCTCGCCGTTCTCCAGCGCCTCGGCGGCCTCTTCCATCGCCCGTTGTGCGCGCTCCAGCGCTTCCAGCGCGGCATCGCCTTCGGCTGTGCCTTCGCCGGGCAGGGGCTGCAACTGCTGATCGCGCAACTGATCGGCCAGACCGCGTTGGCGTTCGGCCAGATCACTGGTGTCGCCCTCGCCCTCGGCCCCATCCTCGCCTTCGCCACGGTTGCGGAACTCGTCCTGCAACTCGTTGAAGGTATCATCCGACAGGTCCTGCTGGTCGCGCAGCGCGTCGCCCAGCCCCTCCATCGCCTCGTCGCCCGGCATGCCTTCGCCGCCTGCGCCATCGGCCACCTGAAGGTTTTCCAGAAGCGCATTCAACTGGGCCAGCAATTCTGCCGCTTCATCCATGCGGCCTTCTTCCATCAGCTCCTGTATCCGGTCCAGCAATTCCTGAATCTGGTCCTGCGTGATCTCCATCTGTTCGCCATCCGGCGGGGCCTCGCCGCGTTCGCGGGGCTGTTCTGCCAGTTGCTGCATGTAGTCGCGCATCGCCTCGCGCAATTCTTCCATCAACTCGGCGATCTCGGAAGGGTCAGCGCCATTGCGCACGGCTTCGTCCAGCCGTTCCTGCGCGCGGCGCAGCCGTTCGCGGGCATCGGCAAGTTCGCCTTCCTCCAGCAGCACGGCCAGATCCCACATCCGCTGCGCGAGCGCGTCGCGGGTGGAGGTATCCATGTCACCCTGATCGAGGCTCGCCAGCATCATCTCGCGCGTTTCCATATACCGGATACGCGCCTCGCTGGAGCGGAACGCCTCCTGCGGCCTGTGCCCGATAGCACGCAGCAACTCGCCCACACGCGACGCATTCTCGCGCGTCCACAGAAGGTCGCGCCGCAACTCGATCACGGCAGCCGCCATCGGGTCGAAAAAACGCCGCGCCGGCAGAACCATGTCCACCGGTGCACTCATCCCGGTCTGGCCGCGCGCGTCTTCCACCT
>SLQN01000521.1 GCA_007131465.1 Paracoccaceae bacterium | reverse complement strand
AGGACGCCGGGGCGGATGGCGCGCCAGAAACCGGACGGGAAACCGGGCGGGGCAGAGAGCTTGCGACAGGCGTGGATGATGCGCTACCCGCCCGGCCTTTGCGGGTGCTCTATGCCGAGGACAACAAGACCAATCGTCTGGTGTTTTCCAAGATGCTCAAGGACATGGAGGTGGAGTTGCACATGGCCGAAAACGGTCGCATCGCCGTCGAGATGTTTGCCCGCCTCGCGCCGGATATCGTGTTCATGGATGTCTCGATGCCCGAACTCGACGGCCGCGCCGCCACCCGCCAGATCAGGGCCATGCCGCAGGGCCGGACGACGCCCATCATCGCATTGACAGCCCATGCCCTGCGCGAAGAGATTGAGCGCATCCTTGACGCGGGCATGAATGCGATGTTGACCAAACCACTGAAAAAATCCGAATTGATGGACGCCTTGCGCGACCATGCCCCTCCGGGCCATGCGTTTGGGGAGCCTGCCCCGGACAGCGCCGCGCGTCCGGATGCCGAGGGAGAGGGGCGATAGCGCAAGCAATGCCGGTACGGCAAAGCGGTGGCGGTCGGCATGTAGAAGTGGGGGCATGCGCCGGGCGGGTTGCGGCAGTTGTGCCAGCGCCGGGCAAGTGGCGACGGTGTGTCCGGTCTGGTGCACCCGAAGTCTGCCACCATGCCATGGAATGCACGACACAACCCCGGATGTGACGTCGGCTTGCCGCGATTCGCAACCGGGCGACGCAAGCCCCCGTGGCCGTGATCCCGGCAGCTTGCGCCGCCTTGCCGATGGCATGTCTCGGCGGTACGAGACGACAGGTCTGACCACATCTCTCAACACGTGAAGGCCCCGCGCGTCCGAAAAATTGCAAAAGCGGACGCGTAAAGGTTGAAAGCGCTGTATGCCTATGTATGCTCGCTACACTCGGGGGAGGATGACATGGTAGAACAGAACGCCGCTTTCGATCCGGAAATGTTTGCGCGGACAGCCCTGCTGTTCGAGTCCAAGCGCCAGACATTCGCCCCCGAGGCGGTTCAGGCACTCGCCGGGGACGTCCTGCGCCGCCTTGCGGCCAACCTGAACAAAAATGACAGCGCCGACGACACCATGATCACTGCCAAAAGCGTTGATGAATTCTGCGATGTCCTTGTGCAGCCCGAAACAGCCCCGGCCCGCGAGTTCATCGAGGCCCGCCGTGCCGAGGGTGTGACGAAGATGGGCGTCTATCTGGGCTATATCAGCTCCGCCGCCCGCAGGCTTGGCGAAAGATGGGACGATGACGAGTTGTCCTTCCTCGAAGTGACTATCGGCACAGGGCATCTCTATGCGCTGATGCGGGCGCTGCGGGCCGAGAACGGACCCTTGCCGCGCGTCCCAAATTCCCGCCGCGCCGCGATGTTCGCCACAGTTCCCGGCGAGGATCATGGCATCGGCATCACAGTCGCAGCAGAGGTGTTCCGCGAGAAGGACTGGGAAATCGATCTTCAGATCGGGACAAGTTTTGACGCGCTTGTCGCACATGTGGAACGCACCGGGCCCCGAATCATTGGCCTTTCGATCAGTTCCGACGGGCGGCTGGATACGCTGGCGCGCCTTGTGGTTGCCCTGCGTCTGGCGCTGCCGCATACGATAATCGGTGTGGCGGCCGCCGGGGGGATGACCGCTTCGCGGATACCAAAGCTCGCCGATATCGACCTGGTCTTCGAGAGTGCCGAAGCAGCCATCGGCCAGCTGGAGCAGCAGATCGTACATCACGTCTGACCCCACCCCGCCGTCAGATGCCGATGGCGCGTTCGATCCACTTGCGGGTATCGGGAACCAGAGCCTCAAGCTCCGGGAAATCGTTGACACACAGGAACTTGGTGCCCCCGGCCAGGGTGCGGCGCAGACAGGCGCGCATCTGTTCTGGCGCGAAATCCAAGGCCGCACCTGCGCGCATATGCAGGTAATCGCGGGTGGCGGGCGTGGCAAAGTTCCCGGCCCCTATGGCCGTGTGATTGTGCAGCGCCATCGGCTGGAACTGCGCCAATGCCCGGAACGGATGGGCGATATTTGCGTGGAAGGCAGCTTTGTGCTGCGCAAAAAGCCGAGCCAGCAGCGACCGGCGCAGCGGGTGGACAACATGCGCGCTGGACCACATCCGAGCGGGGCCATAACCCGCCATGCGGGCGGCATTTATCTGGGTGAAATGGTTGAACAGCGCGGGATTCTGCATCGCGGCCCGATCCTGCGCGAGGCCCGAATAATCCACCCATTTGCCGCGCAGCACCGGCTTTCCCTTGTGAAACACGTCCTGGGGCTGCAAAGGGGCTGTCAGAAACACATCGTCATTGAAATAGAGAAAACTTTCCGCAAGGTCCGGGATGCGCCAGAGCATCGATTCGATCGCCAGCGAATTGAAGGTCGGCAGGACGTCTTCATGCCCGGCGAAGATGATCCGGTGGTCAATCACTGCGAGGCGGTCGAGGATGCGCGCCGGTATGCTGGACAGATCGGGCCTCTGCGAGTCGGTGACGACCCAGACCCGCCGCAGCCAGGGGGCGTGATTCGCCAGCGCTGTCAGGCAATAGGTCATCTCGTCACTGCTGCCCCAGCGATGCGGGTTGACGCCATTGGGATGGACCGGGCCAGTGGCCCGGTCCAGACGCGCGCGGCGCTTTGCACGATGCGCTGGGTCCGATCCGTCAACCCAGGTGATGACGGCATCTATCGGGGCGTCCGGGGCGCGTGTCATCAGCTTATGTCCTGAAAGGCGGCAGTT
>SLQN01000423.1 GCA_007131465.1 Paracoccaceae bacterium | reverse complement strand
CGCAGCGATCAGCCCGCACAAGACTGTGGTGCCATACTGGATAGAGGCGCGCAGCGTCGTTGCGGGGGTGTCCGACCACAGCACCGACAGCGCCGCAAACGCAGGCACCAGCAGCACGAACAGGATCGGGCCACGATTGACGATCAGCCGCTCTGGCGCAAGCAGCAGCAGCGGAAACCACAGCGCATAGAAGACGAGGATCGCCTTCTGTCCGTAGATTGTCGAATACGCAAAGACAAACAGCGAAATCGCAATGGCCGGAACCGCGAACAGGGTATTCGACGCAGGATCGAGAAGTCGCGCGCGCGAAATGACAAGGCTCATGAAATGTCCATCAATGGTGGCAGCACTCTGGCCTTGTTCAACCCGAATTAGCCCCGTCTGTTCCCGTTTTCCTGCGGAACATTTCGGGGGCCTTGCGGGTTGACAATGCCAGAGCAGAAAAGGGGAATTTCATGTTTGGAGTGCGTTCGATCCTTTGGGCGGCAACAGCGTTTGTTGCCATGCCGGTTGCGGCAAGCGACAAGGACGGGTTTCTGGAGGAGTTCGCAGGCCTCGACCGGGACCGGTGGTTTGTATCTGACGGCTGGGTGAACGGGCCGCATCAGAACTGCCTGTGGTCGGCCGAGGCGGTCGAGATCCGCGACGGTGTGCTGCGGTTATTGGTCGAGAAGGCCACCGATGACGGGCCGGAAGACTATCTTTGCGCCGAGATCCAGTCAGAGGATCGCTTCGGATTTGGCGTGTTCGAGGCGCGGGTGCAGGTGCCTTTCGCCACAGGCACGAATTCCAATTTCTTCACCTTCATCGGCGCACCGCAAAATCAGCCGCATGATGAAATCGACTTCGAATTCATCGCCCGGACGGAACCGGTGTTGCAGACCAATACCTATGTCGACGGGCAGGGCGGAAACGAGGCCCTGATCCCCATGCCGGATGACGGCGAATGGCGTGATCTCGCCTTTGTCTGGGAACCGGACCGGGTGCGGTGGTATGTTGATGGCGCATTGATCCGCACGCTGGAGGGCGACAAGGTCCCTTCCGGCGCGCAGAAGATGTATCTTTCGATCTGGACGACCGATGTGCTGATCGACTGGATGGGGCGGTTTGAATGGACCGGTCCGCTGGCGTTGCAGGTGGACCGGGTGGCCTACACGCCGCTTGGGGCAGGTTGCCTTTTCGACACCTCGATCCTGTGCAGCGATGCGTTTGGCGCAGACGCCCCTGGCCTTGATGATTGAGGCACGCGGCGTCGCGCATCACGCGATAACACATCTGAGAGACCGGGGCAGGCCGAGCGCGTTTTTTCAGGAACAAATGCATCCGACCCTGACTTTACCCCACTGATGCCTTTATCAGTTGGGATAGTAAATGAACAAGCGGATCGATCTGCCGCCCTCTCTTCTTGTCGAGATGGCGACACGACGCACAGTCACTGTCGGAGACTCTCCCGATAGTCTGACCAAGCAGGTGTTCGACCGCGTCAGTGCCGGGATCTTTCTGATAGCGCTTGGCCCGGTCATGCTGACGATCGCTGCGGCCATCCGGGCGCGCGATCCCGGCCCGGTCCTGTTTTCGCATACCCGCATCGGCAAGGATGGCCAGCCCTTCGGATGCCTGAAGTTCCTTGCCATGGTCGTAAATTCCGACCCGATCCTAACCCGCCATCTGTCGGAAAACCCGCGTGCCGCGCAGGAATGGCGCGACACCCAGAAGTTGCGCGATGACCCGCGTGTGACCCCTATTGGCGCGGCGCTGCGGCGAACGAGTCTGGATGAGCTGCCGCAACTTCTCAACATCCTCAGGGGCGAGATGAGTCTTGTCGGCCCGCGCCCCATCGTCATGGACGAGGTCAACCATTACGGCGCTGCGATCAACGACTACATGTCGGTGCGACCGGGGCTGACAGGGCTGTGGCAGGTCAGCGGGCGCAGCGATGTCGGCTACCGCGACCGCGTGCGGCTTGACCAGCAATATGTCCGTCAGCGCAGCTTCCGGCGCGATATCGGGATCTTGCTGCGCACGGTGGCGGTAGTGCTGCGCAAGCAGGGCAGCTACTGATCACAGGCGGGTGACCGTCGCCCCGACAGCCTTGCTGCTGGCTGCGCGCATCGCGATGCGCCACTGGAAACCGATGCTCCAGGCCAGATGCATCAGCATCGCCGCAGGCCCTGCCCAAAGCACTGCAAGGCGGCGCGCGGCAACAGCCAGCGCCACGCCATAGCCAAGGCACAGCACTATCCAAAGGCCAGCGGGGAAAAGCATCGCCCCCCAGACCCACGACATTGTAAGTAGGGCAGGGCCAAGTGCGATCAGCGCCAGCGCGACGGCGGGCGCGACCAGCATCGGCAGCAACTGGCGCAGGCGCGGCATCAGGCCGTGTTTCCGCATCGTTTCCGCCCGCCCCGCCCCGAATCGCAGGTATTGCAGGAACAGTGCCTTTGGCGTCTGGCGCGGATGATAGCCGATCTCGGTGCGTCCGCTCAGCCAGATGCGCCCGCCATTGCGGGTAAGGCGGTAGTCGAACTCGGCATCCTCGTTATGGCTCTGGCAGGCGTCATATCCGCCGACGGCGCGAAAGGCGTCCATGCGGATCAGGGCATGGTGGCCATGGTCGATGAACCGCCCGCCAAGACCGGTCCTGTGCGCTGCTGCCCCGGTCCCCAGACGGCTGTTCTGCGCCGCGGCGACGCCTGCGGAAAACCCCTTGTCGGCAAGGGTGGTCATGGCGACTGTGACGGCGGTTGCGTTCGTGCTGCGCATATCCTCCATCAGGATACGCAAGAAACCGCGCGGATATTGCGCATGAGCATCCGCGCGCAACAGATGCGTGGCGCCGTCGCCTTTTGTGGCCACGGCCAGATTGATGGCCGCGCTCTGGATGCGGCGGGGGTTGTGAACGAAATGGATGCGCGGGTCGTGCATCTGCTCCACGATCAGGGGTGTGGCGTCCGTGCTGCCCCCATCCGCGACGACCAGCCGTGTCCGGGCGGGCGCGTCCTCAAGCAGGGACGTGATGACGGTTTCGATATGGTCTGCTTCATTCAGCGTCGGGACAACGATCAGCACCTCTTCAAAAGCATTGAAAACCGGGGCTCTCATGTCGCAATGTGCCTTTTTGCAAGCTGACGCGGTGCAGTGACAAGGGTTTTCGCCAGGGCTATGCAATCGTCTTTGTTGGCCATCCACATGCTGCGCGGAAGTCGGTGCTGACGCGTCAGCAGCGCGCGGTACTCCACTGTGCCAAGGCTTCCCAGCCGCTGCGACAGGGCTTCGGGGGAAAGGTCGTCCAGCGCGATCCCGATATCATGGTCGTCAAGAAAGCGCCCGGTCTCGCAGTTCAGGCGGGCAATCGGGACACTGCCGAAATGCACGCTTTCATACAGGCGGTTCGGCAACAGCCAGTCGGAATTCGCGCCTGCCTCGTAAAGATCGATGCACCAGGCAAGATGGACCCCCGCATAATGGCTGCGCAGGTCCTTGGGGTCATAGGGCCCTTCGAACCGCATATGCGGGCGGCTCTGGATCGCGGCTGCGAAATCCCCGAAGATCGCCGGCGAGGGACGGCCGCGAATGACGACCTCGATCTGCCCCTGCGCCAGCCGCGCGGCCTCGGTCAGGATTTCGAGGGATCGCGCACAGCGCAGCGCGCCGAACCAGCCGATCCGCCAGGGTGGCCCCGGCAGGGGGTGCGGGGGTGATTGCGACCGGAAGGCCGCCGTCAGCGGACGTGTGCCAGTTTCCAGCACACGGTTTTCCACGATGGCGATACGATCCCCAAAGACGCGCCCCAGATGATGCGTCACGAAAGCGGGGGAACTGGTGAGAACCAGGTCCACATGTCGCGCAAGCCGCGACTCCAGTAGGCGCAGGGCGCGTCCGGCAGCGCCCGGCTGGGTCAGCAGGCGGTGAATATCGAGGCATTCATAGACCAGACGCGGACGGGTGCGGAATCGGGGCAGCAGGCTGACAGCAACCGCCAGCATCTCCAGATTGCGGGCGATCAGGACATCGGGCTGGCCCAGATGCGCCACGACTGCGGACCGCTGGACGCCCATGATTGCCGCGATCTGCCACATCCGCTTTGCCAGCCTGCCATCCGCGCTTGGCCCAAGCACCATGGCATCAGCATGGGGCACGGGGCCACGGCTCAGCCCCGCCAGCGCGATACGCGCGCGCCCCGCAGACAGCATGGCGACCCGGCGCGAAATCGCGGGATCGGTCAGATCATGAACAAGATATCCTATCCGCATCACACCTTCCTTCCGCAATTCGATCCTGCCTTAACGCGCGAACCGGCAGGATGTTCCCAGCACGACGACATTTTTTTGCGCGGTAGACCCGCTGTGGCCATGGCGCGAAACATGATCAGCCCGGTGGCGGGGGGGAATCCTCTGGCGGTGGCGTCCGGCGCAGGCGCGGGGCGATCAGTTCCCACCCCTCGCGTAATGTCGCCCGGCCCGCAGGAAAGGCGCTGATCACAAGCGCGGTCAGGGCGTAAGACAGGGCCACGCCGGTCAGCAGGGTCAGCACCGGGGTCTGAGGCAGCAGCGGTCTGGCCAGATGGACAGCCCCCACTGCAAGATGCCCCGCCAGTATCAGCGGACCCGCAGAGGTGATGACATCGCGCAGCGTAACCGGCCCGGTGCGACACAGCCACCCCCACAGGATCGGTGTCTTGATATATTGCGCAACCGACAGCGCCACCGCCACGCCGAAAGCGCCATAGGGCAGCCCGATCACATAGGCCGTGACCGCCAGCGTCGCCATCACGACCCCCCACAGCAGGTAATCGCGTGTCCGCCCCTGCGAGATGAACAGCCACCCCGAGGGGGTGTTGAGCAAGGTCATGAGCCCGGCCATCCCGAGCGCCTGAAAGATTGGCGCGCTGGCATTCCATTGCGCGCCAAGCGCCAGCGGGATCAGCACATCCGCCAGCGCGATGGCGCAGGCCACACCCGGCAGGGACACGAACAGCACCAGCCGATGCACCCGAAGGTAGGCACTGCGATAGCGGTGCGGCTGATGCAGCATCCGCGACAGGCTGGGGATCATCACGCGATTGAGCGGGTTTGCGATCTGGCTGAGCGGGAACAGCAACAGCTTGTAGGCCCGGTCATAAAGCCCAAGCTCGACCACCCCCCATGCCCGCCCGATCAGCACATTGTCGCTGTTATGGGTCACGAAATTGCTCAGGTTGAAGCCGGTGACGCCCGCGCCAAAGCCCAGAAGCGACCGGGCATCCGCGACCCGGCGCGGGCGGTCGGGCAACCATCCGGCGCTGATCCAGGTCAGGATCGTGGGGATCAGCGTGCCCGCGACCATGCCTGCATAAATCGCCCAGTAATCCCCCCTGTACAGCGCCCAGAGCGTGGCCACGCCAAAGGCGCTGACGGCCCCTGTGGCGCTGATCGCGGCGACCCGGCCAAAGTGCATGCGCCGTTGCAGGATGGCGCCGTGCTGGGCCGCAGCGCCGCTGGTGATGACAATGACCGACAGCGCCGCGACCAGCGGTCCGACCCGTTCGTCACCGTAGAAGGCGGCGATCAGCGGCGCGGACAGGAACAGCAGCAAGGCAAGGGTGACACTGGCCGCGATATTGACCCAGAACAGGAAGCTGACCTCATCCTGACGAATGCCGGGGCGCTGAACGGTGGCCTGAAGAAGCCCGAAATCCTGCATCATGCCCACCAGCGCGACAATCGGCACGGTCATGGCGATCAGCCCGAAATCGGCGGGCGACAGCAACCGCGACAGCACGACCACCGACCCGATCTGTGTGGCCAGCAGCACGCCCTGCGCCAGCGCAGCATGCATCGCGCCGCGCCCGACTTTCGATCTGAACGTGCCGGGCGGAGGATCAAAGATGCTGTGCTGCAATGATGCGACCAATTCTTTACAAAAGCATGGATTTCGCCCTGAGCAGAGTCCTCCCGCATGACATTCGGGACATCTGTCTCAATCCACGAACCCCGTGTTCGTTCCCGCCTGACTGGCATAAAACCTGCGGCCAGACGGGTGTTTCAGCGCTCCAGCAGACGGCGCAAGGCAAGAATCGCGCCGGATGCTCGCGGCCAGAAATGACTCGAGCGCAATGACCTGACTTTCCGGATCCATTTCCTGTCGCTGCGCATGCGCGCGCGCTGCGTCCGAATAGCGCGCATAAACCGCGTCGTCAGTCCATAACACCCGCACTGCTTCCGACCAGGCCTCGATCGGGCCGTCGGGATCGACCAGGATCCCGCCGGGGCCAACAGCTTCCGGCAGCCCGCCCCGGTCGCTCGCCACGACGGGGATGCCGTTGATATGGGCTTCTGCCGCGATCCGCCCGAACGCCTCGTTCCAGCGGCTGGGGGCGAGGACGATCTTCGCATCGCAATAGACCGTGCGCATGTCGCTGGTCGCCGGGCGCAAGGTAATGTTGCCGACCGCGTTCACGCTGTCCTGCAACTTGCGTTCCTCCGCGTCGGACAGCAACCAGGACCGCACGAAGACAAACGGAATTTCAGGGCAGGCCTTCGCCACGGCCAGTGCGATATCCAGACCCTTGTAGGGGTGCGGATTGATGAAGGTGACGTTCTGGCGGCGCGTCTCTGTCTGATAGCGCTCAGCCTCGATCAAGGGATAGATCACCTCACTTGACACATTGTCGGAGGTTGCGAAGGCCTGTGCGGTGAAATGCGAATTTGCAAGAAATCGGACGCCCTCCAACCCGGTCAGCGGGCCGCCCAGGTCTTCGGTCTCGACATTGCGGAAATAGATCACCACCGGCACCCCTGTGGGATGCACCGCGCGTGCAAGCTGCACCGGACACCGCGACTGGAACAGCGCAACATCCGCGCGAAACTCCCGCACCACATCGGCTGCGGCTTCAGCGGCGAACCATGCGCGGTAGACCTTGTAGCCCAGGCCACTATCGCAGGTGTAGCCGCGACGACCGAATTTCAGCCGCAGCCGCGCGGACATGCCAAGCAGCCCCTGCCCGGTAAGCCCGCCAAGGACAGCGACCTCATGCCCCCGCCCCAGCAGGGCCATGACCATTTCGTGCGAACTTGACTGCGCGCCGCCGCGGAATTGCGGCAGATAGGGGTGTGAGCTTCCGATCAGAATGCGCATCGGACGCTCCGCTAGGGCGGGATGCGTTACCGGGTCTGGCTGTGCTGTCATTGAGGAACCTCTGAAGCTGGTTTGCGCCCCACATGCTTCCGGCCATAGGGCTGCACGCGCACCGTCACCGGATCGACCTCCAGTCCTTCAGCGTTTCATACCGCCCGGCCCCCAGAACCGACCGCGCGAAGCGCTTGATCGCAGATCCGCCCTGACCGAAGGATTGCACCTTGGGAAGGCTGGCAAGGATCGCGGCGGCGGACGGCTCGATCAGCCGGTGCGTTTCCAGACACAGGACCGGCTTGCCCGACAGCCGGGCTATGGTCATTGCCTGCGCGTTCTCGCTTTCGATGAACAGGTCGAACGGGCTCTTGCGGTAATATTCTGCCTTGAAGCTGCCATGCACCCCAAGACGCAGGCGTTCGGCCTTGCTGGGTAAATCCAGCATCACCAGTTCCTTGTATTTCACCCCGATCGCGTCTAGCCATGCTTCGGTCTGGGTGCGATATTTCTCCAGCCTGCTGGTCACGAGCGCCCCGACACGGTGGGTCGGCAGATACAGCGGTCGGGCCGTAGTCAGAAATTGCAGATAGGCTGCGGCATCATCATTCTCGTGCTCGGCAGGATCATGGCACAGCACGCCGTCGATATCGACACAAGCGCGTTCGAGCGCGATGTGATGCATGAAATTCCACTGGAATATCCGGGGCAGAGGCAAGACCTCCAGAATGATGTCAGTTTCCGGGTGCTCACGCCTGACACCATAGACGGCGCCATAGGTCACCTCATCCCCCAGCGCAGCCGCCGCGATGCGCGCGCGCGCCGTGCGCATGGCCGCGCCCGAGCAGATGCTGTCATCAAGGATCAGCACCTTGCGCGGCCCCGGCGCTTGCGCGCGCAGGCTGTGGGTCTTGGTCGTGCCTGCCGAATAGACCCGCCCGTCCAGATAGCTGTCTAGATCGGTCATCCGGACATTCCCTGCGAGCGCGAACAGATTGGCCGCCAAAAGGCCGCTGCGCGGCACACCGACAATCAGGTCGAGATCGCGCGGCAGGCGATGCATCGACTTCACGATCGTCGCGTTCATGTCAGCGAGAGAGCGATAATTCATGTGGCACCTCTACTAGAGCCGAAAAAGGCTGTGGGACAGGTCGATAGCAGGAATCTCCGGAACGCAGCTGGTCTTCCCATAAGCGAAACTTTGCCGATGAAAGTTTGTTCCACTTTTTCTGGGGCGCGCGCGTCGAAATCCGGCAAGTGTATGAAAGACGCTGGAGAGCTTTCATCTGGCCGAGGCACGGTTGGGCTTATCTTTCTGAAAACCCAGTAGCCTTGCCTTCGAAATCCAGATGATACGGAGCAATCAGCGGCTCTGCTGGGATTTTCCACATTGTGTTGATCCTCTGTATCGTCGGCATCGTCGGGCGGCGCTTTCGGTTCATCACCTTCGAAGCCCGGCCGTTTTCACCGACTTTTTACCAAGATCAGCCTGTTTAACTCCACGCATGATCATGTGCCCGCAGATCATCTCATCCGGATCGGGTGCTTTGATCGGGGAATGCCTGGACTCATTTGCCTTGATCGGGTCAGTCAGGACATAAAATCCGTCTGCCTCTGGGGTATCGGATTCAGGGTTCGGGCGGTGGATCGAAATATTGTTCGACCTCGGAAATCGCCCAATAAGAAGGCTGCATCAGTTCCGATCCCCCGCGCACCGCATAGCGTAAGCCGCCAGAAACAGATGCACCGCCCCATCTGCCACACGCGCCTGTGCGGCGGGCGAAAACCGGGTCTCGATCCCACAGATCATCTGGTCGCTCAGCGTGGTCTGGCAAAGCTGGAAGAACTGGTCGGCGGCGAGGTCGATATCGTCGATGCGCAGCTTGCCCTGCGCCTGTTGCGCCGCGAAATACGCGCCGAGCCGCGCGCGGCCCAGTTCCGGCCCGCTTTCATAAAAGGCCTGCCCGATCTCCGGGAAACGCGGCGATTCTGCGACGCAGATGCGATACATCGCCTGAGAGAAATCCGAGATCAGGAATGCCACGAAGCGCCGGGCCGCTTCAGGCAGGGCGATCTCGGGCGGGGTGGTGTCCGACAGTTCCACGGCAGAATCCGCCAGTCGCAGGATCTCGGTGCGATACATCTCGGTGAACAGCAGGCGCTTTTCGGGGAAATAGCTGTATAGCGTCGCCTTCGACACACCCGAGACGCGCGCGATCTCGTCCACGCTGGCGCGTTCATAGCCGCGCGCCATGAAGACCGCACGCGCGCCCTCCAGCACCTGCTCGAATTTGCGCCCCTGCCGGATCGTGGCCGCCGATGTTGTCATGTCACCCCTCAAGTGATCCCATGATAGAGGCTTGCGCCCCGAAGGAAAAGCGCCCCTCTATGGCAAGGGCACGAATCGCATGTTAACACGTTCAGAGAATGATCGAGATATTCCTGAAAACATTGCCCTTCTTCGGGCTGATCGGGCTGGGCTTCGGCGCGGGGCGGGCGGGCTTCTTCCCGCCAGAGGCCACGGCCTATCTGACGCGTTTCGTGTTCTATTTCGCGCTGTCGGCCATGCTGTTCGGCTTCGCGGCCAACCTGTCCATCGCGGACCTTCTGGATGCGCGCGCCGCTGCGGCCTATCTCTGGGCCTGCGCGGTGCTCTATGTGCTGGTCATGGCCATCGCCTTTCTGCGCCGTGCGCGCATGGAAGAAGCGCTGATCCTGACCCTGATTGTTCTGACCTTTGCTTTTATATCACTGGTTTTGCTGGCATACTGGAAAGGTAAAGCGAAGAAGAACGGAAGGAACAAAGCATTTGCTGGAAATTAAGATTAAGAAAACCCTGCCGGATTTTCATCTCGCCATTGATCTAACTGTCGACCGGGAAATTGTTTCAATCCTGGGGCCTTCAGGATCAGGTAAAACGATGACCCTGCTCTCCACAGCCGGTTTGATTCGACCGGATGAAGGAAGCATCAGGCTAAATGGACGCACCCTTTTCAACTCGGCTGAGGGTGTTTTTTTACCGCCACAAGAACGTAAAATCGGCTTTGTTTTTCAAAATTACGCTCTTTTCCCCCATTTGACAGTTGCTGAAAATATTGCTTACGGCATGCACGGCAAACCAAAAAAAGATATTCAGAAGAGGGTGGCGGAGCTCCTTGAATTGATCCATATCCCGGGGCTGAAGATGCGCTACCCCGGGGAACTTTCTTCCGGCCAACAGCAAAGGGTGGCCCTGGCCCGGGCAATCGCCCCGGATCCGGATGCACTACTGCTTGATGAACCTTTTTCTGCTCTCGACACTTTCCGTCGTGAGCGCCTTGAATATGAGCTGCTGGCTTTGCATCAATATTTCAAGGGTGATTTCCTGTTTATCACTCATGATCTTGCCCAGGGGTTCAAAATGGGTAAGCGGATGGCTATCTTTGATAACGGGAGCATTGTGCAGTGTGAAAACAGGGAAAAGGTAATTAACTCCCCAATTAACAGGACAGCAGCCAGGTTGACCGGGGTAAAAAATCTCTTCGATGGTTATATTGCCTCCATCGAAAATGGCGCTGTTCTGGCTTACATCCCGGAGTTTGGAAAATCGCTTAAAATCAATTATGCTGAAACTCTTAACCTTTCAGTAAACCAGGCAGTTATAATTGGTATCAGGCCGGAGCATATCAAAATCATCGATAACAGGCAGGAAAACACGATTCCAGCCAGGGTTAGCCGCCTGGTTGACGGGGTTACAGATTTACACTACTATTACTTTGCAGATGAAGACATTAATAAAAAATAT
>SLQN01000538.1 GCA_007131465.1 Paracoccaceae bacterium | reverse complement strand
CGACGCATCTGCACGAAATCCTGGACCCGGAATTCAGCCGCATCTACGCGGCGGTCAAACGTGATGAATATAACGAATTCCTGCAGGTCATCAGCCCGTGGGAACGGGAACATCTGCTGCTGAACGTATGAACCTTCTGTTCGCCAATGACAGGGCGGGCGAATACCCGCCCAGCTATTATGCGGCGAGTGCGACCCCGCTGCCGCCCATGCCCGCGCTGGAGGGGGCCGAGCGGGCGGATGTCTGCGTCATCGGTGCAGGGTTCACGGGGCTGTCTGCCGCGTTGCATCTGGCGCAGCGGGGCTATTCGGTCATCGTGCTCGACGCGCATCGCGTGGGCTTCGGGGCGTCGGGGCGCAATGGCGGGCAGGTGGGGACGGGCCAGCGGATCGAACAGGACGCGATCGAGCGGATGGTGGGCCGGGATGATGCGCGCAAGCTGTGGGATATGGGCCTTGCGGCGCGCGATCTGGTCAAGGCGCTGATTGACCGCCATGACATGGGCTGCGGGTGGAAACCCGGTGTCCTGCATGCCGACTGGCAGGCGCGCGATGTGCCCCACGCCCATGCCTATGCCGAAAAGCTGGCGCGCGAGTATGGTTATGAAGATCTGGAACCTCTGGGGCGCGATGCGGTCCGCGAGATCGTTAAGACGCGGGCCTATCAGGGCGGTGTGCTGGATCATGGCGCAGGCCATATTCACCCGCTGCGCTTTGCGCTGGGTCTGGCGCGCGCGGCACAGGCCGCCGGGGCGCGGATTTTCGAGGGGTCGCTGGTCACCGAGGTTCGGCCCGGTGCGCGCGCGCGCGTGCAGACAGCGAAAGGCCATGTCGAGGCCGACCATGTGATTTTGGCGGCGAATGGCTATCTGGGCGGGCTTGCGCCGCAAGTCGCGGCCAAGGTCATGCCGATCAATAATTTCATCATCGCCACGGACCCCTTGCCCAAAGGCACTGTGCTGACCCGCGATATCGCGGTGGCCGACAGCAAGTTCGTGGTCAATTATTTCCGCCTGTCCGAGGATGGGCGGCTGCTGTTCGGCGGGGGCGAGAGCTATGGCTACCGCTTTCCCGATATCCTGCGCACCGTGCGCAAACCGATGCTGGAGGTTTTTCCGCACCTGCGCGACACGCCCATTTCCCATGCCTGGGGCGGCACGCTTGCCATCACCATGACGCGGCTGCCCTGTTTCCTGCGCGTCGCGCCGAATATCCTGTCAGCGTCAGGCTATTCCGGGCATGGGGTGGCGCTGGCCACGCTGGCCGGGCAGATCATGGCCGAGACTGTTGCCGGGCAGGCCGAGCGATTCGACCTGATGGCCGGGGTGAAACTGCCCAGCTTTCCCGGCGGGCCCGCGCTGCGCAGCCCGCTTCTGGTGTTGGCGATGACATGGTTTTCGCTGCGCGACCGGCTGGGAATCTGAAGCCGGGGCGTTTGCTGGAAGTCACAGCGCGCAATAAGGGTCTTGGACGGATCACTTGTCCATGCTGGACAACTTGTGCTGCAATTCGGCCAGTTGTTTCTTGATCTCGTCAAGGTCGTCTTCGCTGTCCTTTTCCCCGACCTTCGGTGTGATCCCGGGCCAGCCTGCCATCATGGTCTTCATGAAGGCCTGCTGCTGGCGCTGCATCTCCTCAAACCCCGGCATCGCGGCCATCGGGTTGGCGCGGGTCATGTTTTGCATCATCTTGGACTGACCGTCGCGCAGCATCTCGAAGGACATGGCCAGGAATTGCGGCACGACGCTCTGGGCCTGGGTGGTGTAGCTGCGCACCAGATCGGTCAGCACATCCAGCGGCAGCACGTTTTCGCCGCGGCTTTCATGTTCGGCGATGATCTGCAACAGATACTGGCGGGTCAGGTCATCCCCGGACTTGAGATCAACAATCTGCACTTCGCGGCCCGCACGGATGAAGCCTGCGATATCTTCCAGCGTCACGTAATCGCTGGTTTCGGTGTTATACAGGCGGCGGCTGGCATAGCGCTTGATCAGAAGCGGCTTGGCAGTTTCAGACATTTTCATCCCCTCGCCCATGCGTGATGCAGTGCAGCAAGACTAGGGGAGGTTCACGCAAAAGGAAAGGGCGAGCGTCATGCGCTCGCCCTTTGATCAGGCACTGTCCGGGAGGAAGATGTGCCTGAGAACCCGTCAGCTTATTTCGCAGTTGCCGTCTTGGCAGCTTTGGTCGCCGTGTCGGTTGCTTTCTTGACAGCAGCAGAAGCTTCTTCCTGCATGTCCTTGCCGGCAGCCATCATCAGTTCGACCGTGTCCATCTGGACTTTTTTCGCGATTTCAGCGAAAGCGGCAACATGCTCGGCAGCCATTTCAGCCGAAGCCGAAGCGAAATCGGTCATGGCCTTGGAATAGTCAGCCGGGTCTTCCTTGACGGTCGAGACTTCGCCAACCTTGGCCAGTGTCGCCTTGGTCCACTTGGTCGAGATCTCGGTCGATTTTTCGGCAGCTTCCAGAGCGACCTTGCTCATCTTCTCGGCCATTGCGGCCTGCGACTTGAACATGTCCTGCATTGCAGAAGTGTCCATCGGGAACGCGCCCATCATGTCTTTCATCATCTTGGTGTAATCGTTGTTTGCAGCAGCCATGTCAGCTCTCCTTGCTTTGAACCAGTAGCAGATCGCCTTGTGCTCTCTGCCTATGGACATAATATGCATGCTGCGACGCAGCATTTCAAGGATTAATTGCTGCAGTGCAGCATTATTTTTCAAACCCCCGCAAGTCTATGACATCGCGGTATTTTTAGAACTGATGACATAGGTTCCCGGCGCGTCAGCAAGCGCATCATAGCCCGAATCACCGGGATTACGCGCCGCGACCTGCGCGCCCGAGCGTCTGCGGAGCCAGCCTTCCCACACGGGCCACCAGGACCCTTCGCTAAATTGCGCGTCCCGCAGCCAGTCTTCAGGTGCGCCTTCGGGTTTCGCGCCGGTATAGTGGCCGTATTTCTTCTTGCTGGGCGGGTTGATGATGCCTGCGATATGGCCCGATTCCGACAGGATGAATGTCTTGTCGGCGCTGCCCATCTTGCTGATGCCCCGGAAACTGGACCGCCAGGCGGCGATATGGTCGGTTTCGCAGGCCACCGCCAGCAGGGGGTGTTTCACATCCGAAATCTTCACATCCTCGCCGCAGATATGGAATGTGTCGCCCGCGAATCTGTCGTTCTGGCACAACCCACGCAGATACTCGACACACATCCGGCCCGGCAGGTTGCTGCCATCGCCGTTCCAGTACAGCAGATCGAAGGCGGGCGGGGCCTCACCCATCATGTAGGACCGGATTGCAGGGCCATAGATCAGGTCGTTCGAACGCAGGAAAGAAAACGTCTTCGACATGAAAGCGCTGTCCAGATAGCCCCTCTCGGTGCATTCCGCCTCGATCCCGTTGACGAAATCATCTTCAAGAAAGACCCCCACTTCGCCCTGATCCGAAAAATCGGTCAGAGTGGTGAAGAAGGTGGCCGAGCGCACGGACTTGTCGCGGCGCTTGTGCATCAGCGCCAGCATCAGCGACAGGGTCGTTCCGGCAATGCAATAGCCGACGACATTGACCTGCTTTTCGTCGGTGATCTCGCGCGCGACGCGTATCGCTTCCAGATAGCCTTCCTCGATATAGGTATCCATGCCCACATCGGCGAAAGAGGCGTCGGGGTTCACCCAGGACACGATGAACAGCGTGTAGCCCTGATCGACGATCCATTTGATCAGGCTGTTTTGCGGCTTCAGGTCCATGATGTAGTATTTGTTGATCCAGGGCGGAAAGATCACCAGCGGCGTGCGACACACGGTTTCGGTGCTGGGGCTATACTGGATCAGTTCGAACATGCGGTTGCGAAAGACCACCTTGCCGGGGGTCGTCGCAAGATTGCCGCCGACCTTGAACGCGTCGGTATCGGCCAGCGTGACGCGCAGGTCGCCCTGGTTCGCCTCGACGTCGCGCACGAGGTTCTCAAGGCCGCGCACAAGGCTTTCGCCTTCGGTCTCGACGGCTTTCATCAGCGCATCGGGATTGGTCGCCAGAAAATTCGTGGGCGCCATCATGTCGATGATCTGCTGCGTGAAATAGGTCAGGCGCCGTTTCTCGCGGTCGGGGACCGATTCAAGCCCATGGACGGCGTCGTTCATGGCCTCGGACGCGATCAGATACTGTTGCTTGATATAGTTGAAATACGGATGCGTCTTCCAGAGCGGGTTCGAGAAGCGCCGGTCATCCGGGGTCGAGTCCTCGGGCGCGGCGATCTTGCCAGAGCGCATCACTTCCTGCGCCTCGAGATGGTGTTTCAGGGCCTTGCCCCAGTAATCAAGCTGCTGTTCAAGGGCCTTGGAGGGGTGCTTGAACATTTCTGTCCAGTAGGCGGTCGCCGCATGCAGGAACAGATCCGAATCGGGCGCCTGCAGGCTGGGTCGGGGGGGCTGGCGCTGCGCCATGGCCTGCGTCAACCGATGCGTCAGCTCCTCGATCCGGGCCATATTGGCCTTTATTCTTTCGACTTTCTGCTCTTCTTCATATTCAGAAGTTGTCATGGAATGAAATCCCCCTTATTCTTCGCATGTGCAGCAAAGTCCACATAACGCGACTTTAACGCTGTGCTTGTATGAATAAAAGCGACGATTCTTTCAGGAATGTGTCGTCAATGAAGATCGGGGACAGGCATGAAGGGCATGGCGACGTACGACTTGATGGAGTCGATTCGCAACACCAACGAATGGATGGGCGCATCTGCGCGGGCTTTCGCGTCCTACCCGGTCTGGGGACTGGTCCCGAACCCGATGTTCAAGGTCATGTCGGCCTGGGGTCGGGTGACGGAACGCAGTTTCGCACGCATGGTGATCAAGCCCGACTGGGGGATCAGCAGCATCGTCGGCGAAGACGGGCGCGATCATGTTGTCGAGGAGGTGATCGAACTCGCGCGTCCCTTCGGCGATCTGCTTCGCTTCAAGGTGCATGACCGCCCCGAAAAAAAGCGCCGTGTGCTGCTATGTGCGCCGATGTCGGGCCATTACGCCACGCTTCTGCGCTCGACTGTCGGCAGCCTGCTTCCCGATTGCGAGGTCTGGGTAACCGACTGGCACAATGCCCGCGATATCCCGGTCTCAGAAGGCAAGTTCGATATCGAGGATTATACCCTCTATCTGACCGAATTCATGCGTTTCCTTGGCCCTGACACGCATGTGATCGCAGTCTGTCAGCCGGTTCCGCTGGCACTGGCTGCAACCGCCTATCTCGCCGAGATCGATCCCGATGCCCAGCCGCGCACGCTGACGCTGATCGGTGGTCCCATAGACCCCGATGCCGCGCCGACCGAAGTGACGGATTTTGGCCGCCGGGTGACGATGGGCCAGTTGGAGCATCTGGCGATCCAGCGCGTGGGCTTCAAAAGCAAAGGCGTCGGGCGGCTTGTCTATCCGGGACTTTTGCAACTTGGCAGCTTTATCTCGATGAACATGGAACGGCATGCGCAGGCCTTTGCCGACAAGATCACAGCCGAGGCGCGTGGCGATGGCGGCGAACGTGACAAGCATAACCGTTTTTATGACGAATATCTTGCGGTCATGGACATGACGGCGGAATTCTACCTGTCCACCGTGGAACGCATTTTCAAAGACCGCGAGATTGCCCGCAATGCGTTTGTGGTCGATGGTCACAAGGTTGATTTCGGAAAGATTACCAAGGTTGCCGTCAAGATTGTCGAGGGCGAAGATGATGATATCAGCGCGCCGGGGCAATGTCTGGCCGCGCTCGACCTGCTGACAGGGCTGACGGATGACCAGAAGGCCCGCCATCTGGAGCCGGGCGCCGGGCATTACGGCATTTTCGCGGGCAATTCATGGCGCACCAATATCCGCCCGCTGGTGATAGAGTTCATGGACATTCACTCCGGGGGGGATGACGGGCAGAAGGCGCAGCTGACCCTCGCGGCCTCGAACGGCTGAATTTGCTGTGATCCGTCATCCGCTCGCATTCAAACTGCGTTGCGGAGAATGTCCTTCGTTGCGCCGGGCATGCTCCCGTAGCTGCCATGTGCCCGGCGCGGGGGCATAAGGGGTCGCGCAGGAATGTCAGCAGCCTTCAAATGCTGGGCCGTGCTCGGGAAGCGCCGCGGTGAAGGCGTTTCCATCCAGGTGACCTTGCATCTCCGGCGCTGATGCGGGCCTTATCAGACCCGGCCTGAAGCTCGGCCTGCGCGAAGACCGGATTTACCTGGTTTGGATCAGCCGTACGTTCTGGCGCATTTCTCAGTCTGGACATTTCATTTCATACGCGCGCGTACTACATCCGTGCTCAACCCGCCCGAAACCCGAGGAACCCGATGCCCGATACCGATCCGAGTGCTGCCCTTGCCCCGGTGACGTCCGCCTTGCTTCAGGCGGCGAAGGCCGCCGGGGCCGACTCGGCGGACGCGATTGCCATCGAGGGGCGGTCCGTCTCGATCGATGTGCGCAAGGGCGGGCTGGAACATGCCGAACGTGAAGAGTCGCTGGATATCGGGCTGCGGGTTTTCATCGGGCAGCGGCAGGCCAGCATTTCGTCCTCCGACATCCGTCCCGAGACGCTGGAGGCGATGGCCGCGCGGGCGGTCGCCATGGCGCGCGAGGCCCCTGAAGACCCCTATGCCGGGCTGGCCGACCCTGTACAACTGTCTGCCCAGCGCGGGGCCGCCGGGCTGGACCTGTGCGATCCGGCCCCAGAGCCACACCCTGATGCCTTGCAGGAAGATGCGCGCCGCGCCGAAGCGGCGGCACTGGCTGTGGATGGCGTGACACAGGTGCAATCTGCCTCGGCGGCTTATGGAACACAGGCAGTCTGGCTGGCGGCCACCAACGGGTTCGCGGGCGGCTATGCGCGCAATTCGCGCCATATCTCCTGTGTCGCCATCAGCGGCACGGGCGCGCAGATGGAACGCGACTGGTGCGGCGAGGGCCGGATTTATTACAGCGATCTGCCCACGCCGGAAACGGTTGGCGAACTGGCGGGCGCGCGTGCCGTGGAACGCGCGGGGCCGCGTCGTCCGAAGACCGGGGCCTATCCGGTGCTGTATGACGAACGGATCGCGTCCAGCCTGATTGGCCATCTTCTGGGCGCGATCAATGGCAGCGCCATCGCGCGCGGGTCAAGCTGGCTTTTGCACGCCATGGGCACGCAAGTCCTGCCCGCGGGGATCACGCTGACCGAAGACCCTTTGCGCCCGCGCCGCTCCGGATCGCGCCCGTTCGATGGGGAAGGGCTGCAAAGCCGGGTCAAGGATCTGGTCGCGGATGGTATCCTGCAAAGCTGGGTTCTCGATCTGGCGACAGCGCGCAAACTCTCGCTGGCCAGCACCGCGAACGCCGTGCGCGGCACATCGTCCCCGCCCTCGCCCGGCACATCGAACCTTGTGCTGACGCAAGGCACGCAGTCGCGCGCGGCGTTGATGGCCGATATGGGAACCGGGCTTCTGGTCACATCGCTGATCGGATCGACCATCAATCCCAATACAGGCGATTATTCGCGTGGGGCCAGCGGGTTCTGGGTGGAGAACGGGCAGATCGCCTATCCGGTCAATGAATGCACCATCGCCGGGAATCTGCGCGACATGCTGGGGCGGATCATCCCCGGCAATGACGGGCGCGACCATCTGTCAACTGTGGTCCCGTCGCTGCTGGTCGAAGGGATGACCCTTGCCGGGGCATGAAGATGATCTGGCGCTTCTGATCGACGCGGCCTGCGCGGCAGGAGAGATCGCGCGGCGTCATTTCGGGGATGGCCCGAAATCCTGGGACAAGGGGGACGGGCAGGGGCCGGTTTCCGAGGCCGATCTGGAGGTGGATGCGATGCTGAAGGCGCGCCTGCTGGCCGCGCGTCCCGATTATGGCTGGTTGTCCGAGGAAACTGCCGACAGCCCGGCACGGCTGGACAGGGAAAGCATCTTCATCATTGACCCGATCGACGGCACACGCGCGTTTCTGGACGGGCAGACGGGCTTTGCCCACGCGCTTGCTGTCGTCACGAAGGGCCGACCCGTCGCGGCTGTGGTGTACCTGCCTATGCTCGGGCATCTTTATCGCGCTGCTGCGGGTATGGGCGCGTATCTTGGCCAGCAGCGGTTGCGCGTGACAGGGCATGCGGAGCTTGATGGTGCGCGCATCCTTGCCACGCGCAAGCATGTCGGCCCGGACCACTGGCCACGCGGGCTTTGCGCCATCGAGCGGCATTTCCGCCCCTCGCTGGCCTGGCGGATGGCGCTGGTTGCCGAAGGGCAGTTCGATGCAATGCTGACGCTGCGCCCGGCCTGGCACTGGGATATTGCCGCAGGGGCGCTGCTTGTGCACGAAGCCGGGGGAACACTCAGCACCGGCGCGGGCGGCGGGTTGCACTTCAATACGCCGCGCCCCATGTCGGATGGCGTGATCGCGGCAGGCCCGGCCCTGCATTCGGAAATCTTGGCACGGCGCGGGCGGGTCTGATTGACAGCTGCCCGACTTTCGTGCCGCGTGCTGTAAGATCGGGGCAAGACAGTGCCCGCCAGGCGGCGCAACAGGAGGGAGTGCAGATGCAGGACGCGCAAATTCCCGGAGGGTGGATCAGCGCGAGAGGGCGTGCGACACTGCGGTCGCGGGCGTTGTTGCGGCACAGGCGTTCAGGCGGTCACGATGCCCCGTCCGCTGCTTGACCAACTTTTCGCGCCTGTATGGCAGCGTGGGCAGGCCGTAGAGCAACTGCCCGCGCGCTTCGATCGGCCCGTCATCTGGCTGCATGCCGATACGTCCCGCGCCGCGCAGGTTCTGGCCAGATTTTCGGAAACGCTTCTCCAACGCGCGCCCGAGGTGGGTATCGTCCTGAGTGCCACTGAATTCGGTGAACCGCAGCCCGAACTGCCGGGCCGGGTCTGTCTGATCATGCCAGCAGACGCCACGCAACTTGTCCTCGATCAGGTCAGGCCCTCAGTCGCCCTGATCGCGGCGCAAACGCTGCCTGCCGGGATGATCCGACATCTTGGGCGCAGCGGGGTTCCGGTTTTCATCATTGAATCGTCCGCGCCAAATTTTCCGTCAAGATGGCAGCGTGTTCCGATGGTGGCGCGCAGTCTTCTGGCGCAGATCGAGACTGTGTTCGTTCAGAACGCGCCAAGCGAGTCAGCCTGGCTGGACATGGGCATGCCCCAATCCTCGATCATCCGCTGCGGACGCCTGTCGGGCATGCCCGTCGCACTGGGCTGCAATGAGACGGAGCGCGAGGAGTTGTCCGAGAGTTTTCGCCACCGGGCCGTCTGGCTGGCGGCTGGCCTGCCGGAACGCGAAGAGGCGGCTGTCCTTGCGGCCCATCGCGAAGCGCTGCGCGAAAGCCACCGGCTTGCCCTGATCCTGCAACCCGCCGACCCGATGCGCGGCCCGGCGCTGCGGGCGCGCTCGGCGGAGCATTTCGTGACCGCGCTCCGATCCGTGGACGAGCCGGTCCTGCCGGAAACCCAGGTCTATGTCGTCGATACCGAGGGCGAGCGGGGTCTGTGGTACCGGCTGGCGGTGGCGTGTTTTCTGGGGGGCACATTGGGGGCGGAAGGAGCGACCCTCAGCCCGATGGAAGCGGCGGGTCTGGGCTGTGCCATCGTGCATGGGCGCGTTTATGGCCGCCATTCAGAGGCGTTCGATCTCTTGCGCGATGCCGGTGCGACCCGGATGATCCAGAGCGCCGAGGCACTGGGCGCGGCCATTTGCACGGCGCTGCGCCCCGAACAGGCCGCCGATCAGGCGCATCGGGCCTGGCAGGTCATCTCGTCCGGGTCCGAGGCCACGGAAACCGTAATGGCCGCGCTGCTGGCACGTTGCCCCCCCCCGGAGGCGGGCTGATGCGCGCGCCTGCTTTCTGGTTCACCCCGCCCGACAGGCCCGCCCTGCGCGCGAGGCTGCTCGCGCCCCTCGGGGTGGTCTATGCGGCCGCGACCGCGCGTCGCGTCGCCCGTCCGCCTGACTATACCGCCCCTGTCCCTGTCATCTGTGTCGGCAATCTGAACATCGGCGGGACCGGCAAGACGCCCACCGTGATCGCGCTGGTGCAGATGGTACAGGCCATGGGCCTTGCGCCGCATGTCCTGTCTCGCGGTTATGGCGGCAGTCTTGTGGGGCCCGTGCAGGTGGATATCCACCGGCACCGCGCGGCAGAGGTCGGGGATGAGCCCTTGCTGATCGCGGCTTTCACCCCGGTCTGGGTAGGGCGCGACCGGGCCGCTGCTGCGCGTGCGGCAGTCGCGGCGGGGGCGGAATTGCTGATTATGGATGACGGGTTCCAGAACCCGGCCGTGGCGAAAGACCTGTCTCTGATCGTGGTTGATGCCGCGCTGGGATTCGGGAATGGCCGGGTTCTGCCGGCAGGCCCTCTGCGCGAACCGGTCGAAGTGGGGTTGGCGCGCGCCGACTTGGTCGTCAGCATCGGGGACGCGCCCGCGCAGAAACGCTTTTCTGCGTCGGCTGCGCAAATCGACCGCCCGGTCGTGGCCGCCAGTTTGCAACCGTTGCAAATGGGCCTGAACTGGACCGGATTGCGGGTGCTGGCCTTTGCCGGGATCGGGCGGCCGGAGAAGTTTTTCCAGACCCTGCGCGCGCAGGGCGCCGAGGTGGTGCGCGCCGAGGCGCTGAGTGATCACCAGCCACTGAGCGACAGCCTGATGGCGCGGCTGGATCTGGAGGCCAAGGCGCTGGGGGCGCAACTCGTGACGACCGAGAAGGATGCCGTGCGCCTGCCTGCGAAGTTTCGCGCCAGGGTATTGGCCTTGCCTGTGCGGCTGGAATTTGCCCAACCTGATGTGCTGGAACAGAGCTTGGGGGCGGTTGTTGCGCGGTCGGTCTGACCTGTCGAGGCGGGCGGGCCTTGGGCGCATCGAGCCCCCGCGGCCCGCGTCGGGCTGCGCCCTCCGG
>SLQN01000124.1 GCA_007131465.1 Paracoccaceae bacterium | reverse complement strand
AGCATCTCTCACATAGATCGACAAGCACGGGTTCGGGCATGCCGCCTGTACTGCCAGCACCGCGAGGGTTCACCATGTCACAGCCTGAAGTCTATGTCTCCATCACGGGCCTTCAAGTGCGGCGGGTCTGGCATATCCCGGCCTTCTGGACCCATGCAATCCGCGCAATGGTGCAGGCGCGTGGCGCACCGGGCAACATCTCGGCCCAGGCGCGCAGAATCGATGGGGTTCATCACACGCTGACAGTCTGGACCGACCGCAAGGCGATGCTGGGCTACCTGCGCACCGGTCCGCACCGGGACGCGATTCGCCTGTTTCCGCGCATCGCTACCGGCAAGGTGCTTGGATTTTGCACGCAGGAAGTCCCGGACTGGGCCGATGTGCCCGCGCTCTGGGCCGCGCACGGGCGCGAGGTCTGAGTCTGGCGCGGGTTCCAGAAAATCCGCCATGCGGGCACAAAACCTCTTGCCAGGGCAAGCATCTGTACATTTGTAAGTGATAGTTACTTATAGAGGCCCTGCCCTGACCAGTCCCGGACCATCACGCCTGCGCCGGGCCATCAGGCGTCTCGTCATGCTGGCCGTGACCCTGACATTCACAGGGGGCGCGGGCGCAGCGGTCGTCGCTGACTACATGGTCACCCGCCGCTTCACCAGCCAGGTTTAGGCCCCCCGCGCGCACCGATCTGGGGCTCTCTCGTGGGGTTTCAGCGTGCACCGTTTTCCGCGACCTATCCTGCCACCAGGGGCTTCGTGCATGGCTTTGCCGAAGGGATCGCGGCGGAACTGCGCCCGCTGGGGGTCAGCGCGCTTTCGGTTGCGCCCGCGCAGGTCGGAACAGGCTTCACCGCGCAAGCAGGCATGCAGATGGGCAAGTCCGCGACCCCGGACGCGGTCGCGCGCGCAGCGCTTGCAGCACTCGGGCGGCGGACAACCATGCGACCGGAGTTTCTGGCGAAGGCGCTCGGCTGGTCGCTGGCGATGCTGCCGCGCTGGAGCCGGGTGCGGGTGATGGGGGTGATCATGCGGGGCATGATGCCGGAAGCTGCGGCCGCATGTCCCGGCCCGCCAACCGACTGACCAGAGCGAAAGACCCGCCGCATCGCCGACCCGCGCTCTGTCACCAGCGCGGTCTGCGCGTGCAGTCCACGCAGCCCGGATCCTCGCCTTTCGTGTCATTCACGCGCATACACCGATGGCTTTACCAGAGAATAACCTTATGGTCGTATCTTGCGATTACAGGTTCGCAAGCCCCGGCTGCAGGGGGCGCCTTGTGCGGCAGAGGGGGCAGGAAGGAGGATGCTGGAAATTACCAACCCATCGCATTTCAGTGCATTCTTCGACACTCTGCCGGAAGCGGCCTGCATTACCACACGCGCGGGCGAAATCCTGTTCACGAACACCGCCTTCAAGACGCTGCTTTACGGCGATGGGGCCGATCCGGTCGGCATGCATGTCACGGCGCTTCTGCATCCTGATGACCTGTCGCTTGCGCTCGATGGCACAGTCTCGGGTGGCGGGGGCGCGCTGTGCCTTGATTTCACGGCCCGGTTTCGCGGCACAGGCGGGGGCTGGCGGCTGATCCACTGGCATGCGCAGCCCAGCGGCGGGCAGGACCATCTCTATGCTTGCCTGAAGGATCTCGCACAACGCGGCTTCTCGCCCGACCAGCGCGCCACGCTGGAAGCGGTGAACGGCATCGGAAGCTGGATCTGCGATCTGGCCACGCGCAGCCTCACATGGTCGGCGATGACCTGCGCCATCCATGACCTGCCTGAAACCCATGCCCCGGAGATGGAGACCGCGCTTGCCTTCTACCCGCCCGAGGCGCGCGCGCAGATTGAAACGGCGCTGGCCGCGCTGCACGCGCAGGGCACGCCCTATGATCTGGAACTGCCCTTCGTCACGGCGCGCGGCGCGCGGCGCTGGGTCCGCACCACGGGTGCTGCGGAGCGGCAAAGCGGCAAGATCGCGCAGATTTACGGAACACTCGAGGATATCACCGCCCGGCGCGAAGAACTTGCGCGGCTGCGCGATCATGCCGATATCGTGGAACTGGCCTGCGACGGCATCTGCGTGATCGATGCCACCGGACACATTGTCGATGCAAACCCGCGCCTGGCAGAGATCCTTGGCCTGCCAGTGGACCAGCTTGTCGGACGTTCCGCCACGATTTTCCTTCCGGACGCAACAGACATGGTTGAAGGCACGCCCCGCGATCTGCTTATGTCGCGCGCGGATGGCAGCCCGCTTTGGGTCAGCCTGTCGGTGCGGGCGCGCTGCGATGATACGGGCGAGCTGGTTTCATCCATCGCGGTCGTCACCGACATCACCACGCGCAAGACGCAGGAAGACGACCTTCGGCGCACGCGCGCGCGGTTGCAGGCCACCCTTGACGCGCTGCCCGACATCTTGCTGGAACTGGATGCAGACGGGCGCTTCACTGCCGCCCATACTGGGCAAAGCGACCGCTTCGCCCTCCCGCCCGAGCAGTTTCTGGGCTGCACCCCCGAGGAGGTTCTGCCGCCCGACATTGCCACCACCGCCCGCCATGCAATGCGTGCCGTGACGGAACACGGGCGCATCGACGGGCTGCGCTACAGCATGGAAACGCCGCGCGGCCTTGCCTCGTATGAGCTGTCAGCCGCCCGGCGCCCGGCGGACACGCCCGGTGCAGCGCCGGGCTTTGTCTTCGTCATCCGCGATATTTCCGAGCGCGTTACCGCCGAACAGAGGCTGCGCGACCGCGAGACGCTGCATTCCGCGCTGGTCGATCTGTCGCCCATCGGGATTGCGCTGGTCAATCTGGAAACCGGCGCGTTTCTGGACGTGAACCCCGCGCTTCTGGCCCAGACCGGCCACACGCGGGCCGAATTTCTGGCGCTGGACACATGGGATATCCGGCCCGGCGATACCACGCCGCCGGAAGCACAGGCGCAGGCGGACCTGTGCCAAACCGGACAGTATGGCCCGTTCGAGAAGGCGCTCACGCGCGCGGATGGCACGCGCTATCCGGTACGGCTGCGCGGCGCAAGGGTGGCGGGCTGCGACGGGCGCGACCTCATCTGGAGCTTTGTCGAGGATATCTCTGAAGAACATGCACAACGCCAGAAGCTGGAGCAGTTAAGCGCAGTCGCGCAGCAGACCAACAACCTTGTCATCATCGCGGATCGCGACGGGCGGATCGAATGGGTGAACCCGGCTTTCGAGGCGCGCACCGGCTGGTCACTGGACGAGGTGCGCGGTCGCAAACCCGGCAGTTTCCTGCAATCCGACGACACCGACCCCGACACAATCGCTCGCATCAGCAAGGCATTGCGCGACCAGATGCCGGTCGAGGCCGATATCCTCAACAAGGTGCGCTGCGGCGATGATTACTGGCTGCGCCTTGAAATCCAGCCCCGTTTCGATGCGCAGGGCGCACATACCGGCTTCATTGCAGTTGAAACCGACATCACCGAATACAAGCGCCATCAGGACATCATGCATGCGATTGCGCAATTCTCCAAACGGCTGCTGGAAGATGACGACCCGGTCGCGGAACGCAACCGGATGCTGGCAGATGTCGGGCGCGCCGCTCATGCCAGCCGCAGCTATGCGTTCCGCGTCGATCCGCCTGTGCGCCTGGGCGACAGCGATGCCGACTGGATCGTGTCGCAAGACTATGAGTGGTGCGATACCGGGATCGCGCCGCAGATCGACAATCAGGACTTGCAGAATCTGGACCTGCGCAAGAATGGCTTGGGCCGGATAGTCGAAAATCTGGCGCGCGGCATGTCCGTGACGATCGAGACCCCCGAACAGATGACCGCACAAGAGCGCGCGCATCTGTTGGCCCAGCAGATCTACGCGCTGTGCGTCTTTCCGGTCATCACCGAAGGGCGGATCGTGGGGTATCTGGGCTTTGACATCTGTTCCGGCCCCACCAAGAACGAGGGCTTCAGCGGCTGGTCGCCCCTTGTCACCAGCGCACTTGCGACAAGCGCGAATGTCTATGCCTCGGCGCTGGAACGTGTCTCGGGTCAGGCACGGCTGATCACGGCAGTCGATGCGCTGAAGGACGGGTTTGTCTATTTCGACGCCGAAGAACGGCTCGTGCTGGCCAATCGCCGCTACCGCGAATTGCACGCAGCCAGCGCGCCGGTCATCACACGGGGCGCGAAATTCGAGGATATCCTGCGCTACGGGCTGGCGCAGGGGTCCTATTCCGATGCCATCGGGCGCGAGGAAGACTGGCTGCGGGAACGTCTGGCAGCCTTCCGGTCCGAGCGCCCGATGGTCAACCGACTGGCCGACGGAACCGTGCTTCAGATCGTGGAGCAGCGCACCGCCGATGGCGGCAGGGTCGGGCTGCGGGTGGATGTGACCGAGCTTTTCAGCGCGCGCGAAGCCGCGCGCATGGCCGAGGCCGAGGCGTCGCGCACCCGCCAGCAGCTTGTCGATGCGGTCGAGGCGCTGGATGACGGTTTCCTGCTGTTCGATGCCGAAGACAGGCTGGTGCTGGCCAATGAACGCTACCGGGAGATGTATCACTGGATCGCGCCCTTCGTCGTGCCCGGCACGCGGTTCGAGGATATCCTGCGCAAGGCCGTCGAAATGCGCGAGATCGTCGATTCAGAGGGCCGCGACCCCGAGGCCTGGATTGCCGAGAAACTGGCGCAGCATCAGGAGGCGGATGGGTCTGTCATAGAGACACTGTACGACGGCCGGATCGTGCGGATCAGCGACACCCGCACGCGCGAAGGTGGGCGCGTGGGCCTGCGGGTGGATATCACCGACTTCACCCGCGCCCGCGAGCGTGCGGAAGCCGCCGAATGCGCGGCCGAGCGCGCGCGCCGGCAGTTGCTCGATGCCATCGAGGCGCTGGAAGACGGGTTTGTCATGTATGATGCCGACGAACGTCTGGTCGCCGTGAATGCCCGCCATCACGAACTTTTCCCGCTTGTGGAACCAATCATGAAACCCGGCCTGAAATTCGAGGATCAGATCGCCTGCGCAGCCCGTGCGGGCCAGATCAGCGAAGCTGCGGGCCGCGAGGAAGACTGGATGGCCGAGCGTATCGGCTATTTCCGCAACCCTGGTCCCGCGCGCGAGGAAACCACGTCGCTTGGTCGCCATGTCCGTTTCTACGACAAGCCCACGGCAAATGGCGGGCGCGTCGGTCTGCGCACCGACATCACCGAACTGACCGACGCGCGCCACCGCGCCGAGGCGGCCAATCATGCCAAGTCGGAATTTCTGGCCAATATGAGCCATGAAATCCGCACGCCGCTGAACGGGGTTCTGGGCATGGCCGACCTGCTGGCCGAAACCCGGCTGGACGCTGTCCAGGCCGAAATGCTGGCGACCATCCGCGAATCGGGCTGGAGCCTGCTGGCGCTTCTTAATGACATCCTCGACCTGGCGCGGGTCGAGGCGGGCAAGCTGGGACTGGAAGTCCGCGCCTTCGACCTCGACGCCATGATCACACGGCTGAACCCGCTGCATGGCGCGACCGCACGCGCGAGGGGCATCACCTTCACCATCCATACCGCACCGGACGCGCGCAACCTGCGTCTGGGCGATGAAACGCGGATCATCCAGATCCTGCACAACCTTCTGGGCAATGCGGTCAAGTTCACCGAGCAGGGGTCGGTGTCACTGCATATCCGGGCCGATGACCCGCAGGTGCTGCGCTTTCGCATCAGCGATACCGGGATCGGAATGTCCGAAGACCAGATCGCACGCATATTCGAAACCTTCGAACAGGCCGAGGCAGGCACGGCGCGGCGCTTTGGGGGCAGCGGTCTGGGCATGACCATCGTGCGCAGGCTCGTAGACCTGATGGAGGGCGAAATTCGCATCGACAGCGCCACTGGCCGCGGGACCACCATCGACCTGCGGATCGCCGTGCCTGTGGCGGATGCGCCTGCGGATCTGCGGGAGCAGGCCGGCAAGATCGCCAGTCCCACACCATCGGGCACGATGCCCGGTACGATGGGCACTGACAGCCTGACAGGCCGCAGGATTCTGGTCGCCGATGACAATGCCACCAACCGCAAGATCCTGCACACGCTGCTGGACCGGATGGGTCTGGTCGCGGAATTCGCGGAAGACGGGGCGCAGGCTTGCGAATTGTGGCAGACGCAGAATTTCGATCTGGTGCTGCTGGACATCTCAATGCCGGTCATGGACGGGATCGCGGCCTTGCGCCGGATGCGCCAGATTGCGGCCGGATCAGGGCGCGCGCCGCCTGTCGCGCTGGCGGCAACGGCCAATGTGATGACGGATCAGGTCGCGCGCTACCAGCAGGAGGGGTTTTGCGAAACGCTGCCCAAACCCATCCGCCGCGCCCAGTTGGAAGCCGTTCTGCGGCGCATCCTGTCATCTTGATACCGGTGGCGACAGGAAAGGGGACGCGCCATCCAGAGGCCAGCAGGGGTATGGGCGAGGGCGAGATGCAAGGATATGATTTGTTTTGCCGCTGTGTCATCCCATGACAGATGCGGGTTTCCGGGCACTGCGGCAGGGCTTCGGATGTTCAGGAAGCGCGGAAAACCGGGGCGGGAGGATACCGCCTTGATATCCGCTTGCAGGGGCCGGGCGAAACGGGTTTTCTGGATATCTGACGCGCATGGCCTGCGCGACCCGCTCTGCCACGCGCGCGAAACGCCCCACCCACCCGCGTTCCGCGCGCGTGGCGGGAAACGATAGAAGGACTGCGCCCATGACCAACCCCTGCATCATTGCTGTCGCCATTACCGGATCCGTGCCGACCAAGGCCAACAACCCCGCAGTGCCCATCACCGTGGCCGAGCAGATTGAGAGCACGCAGGCGGCCTTCGAGGCTGGTGCCGCGATAGCGCATTGCCATGTGCGCAATGATGATGAAACCCCATCGTCCGACCCCGAAAGGTTTGCGCGGCTGAAAGAGGGGCTGGAGAAGCACTGTCCCGGCATGATCATCCAGTTCTCGACCGGGGGTCGGTCGGGCGCGGGTCGGGCGCGGGGGGGGATGCTGCCCTTGCGCCCCGATATGGCGTCGCTGTCCGTCGGATCGAACAATTTCCCGACCCGCGTCTATGAAAACCCGCCCGATCTTGTGGACTGGCTGGCCGCCGAGATGCTGGCGCATGATGTCATGCCCGAGATCGAGGCATTTGACCTGTCCCATATCATTCAGGCTGCGAAGATGGCCGAGGATGGGCGCGTGAGGCGCCCCCTGTATGTACAATTCGTTATGGGGGTGAAGAATGCCATGATTGCGGATGCGCGTATCCTCGATTTCTATATCGAGACACTCGCACGCTTTGCCCCCGATGCGCTGTGGTGCGCCGCCGGGATCGGGCCGAACCAGATTATCGTCAATGACTGGGCGATTGCGCGCGGCGGCCATACCCGCACGGGGCTAGAGGACAATATGCGGCTGGACCGCGACCGGCTTGCGCCCTCGAACGCGGCACTCGTGTCGCGCACGGTGGAGCTATGCGCCAGGCACGAACGCCCCGTCGCCACATGGGCCGAGGCGCGCGCGATGCTGGGGTTGCGGTCCGCCCCATGACGCCCGCGCCCTTGCGCGGTTTCATGTCCGAGCCAGTTCAATACCGCGCGTCGTTTCTGCCTGGCGATACGTCGCTGCGTGCGCAGTATGGATCGGGAAACTGCACCGGGCTGACGGTCTGTTCGCAAAAGGCGCTGGCACGGGTCTGGCAGGTGATGCGGTTTTTCGGGTCCGCCACGCCCCTGATGCACCAATTCCCGGAGCATGCGGAGTTTGACCGCCAGACGCAGCAGGGGGAACTGTCGGCGCTTGCTACCAACCCCATGGCGCAGCGGCTGTTTGCGCAGGCCGATAGGCGCCTGCGTTGTTGAGCGGGCGCAGACAAGGGGGCGCTCATCACCGGCGCTTTCGCGGCCGCCCCGCGGCCACGGTCCCAGGTGATCCCCGCTTGAGCCTTCGGCCCAATTCACCCTCTGAAGATTTTTTGCCAAGATGAATGGGCAAGGGAGTGGCTATAGGTGCAGCGGGGCGCGTCTAACCCATCCGTTCCGAGGCGAAGGAACCGGGCGAGGCGGGGAAAATGATCGTCTTGTTTTCGTTGAGGAACACGCGGCGATGGATATGCGCGTGGATCGCGCGCGCAAGCACCTGACTTTCGACATCGCGCCCCAAACTGACATAATCGGCAGGCGACTGGGCATGCGTCACGCGCACGATATCCTGTTCGATGATCGGGCCTTCGTCCAGATCCTCGGTCACATAATGCGAGGTCGCGCCGATCAGCTTCACGCCGCGTTCATAGGCCTGCTTGTAGGGGTTCGCGCCCTTGAAGCTGGGTAGAAAGGAATGGTGGATATTGATGATCCGCCCCGACATCCGTGAGCACATCGCATCCGACAGCACCTGCATGTAGCGCGCCAGCACGATCAGTTCCGCGCCGGTTTCCTCGACCACGTCCATGATCCGGGCCTCGGCCTGTGGCTTGTTCTGCTTGGTCACCGGGATGCAGTGGAAGGGGATGTCATGGTTCACCACGACCTTCTGATAATCCATGTGGTTCGAGATCACGGCCACGATATCAATCGGCAGCGCGCCGATGCGCCAGCGATACAGAAGGTCGTTCAGGCAATGCCCGAAGCGCGAGACCATGATGATCACCTTCATGCGCGTCGCCTCATCGTGAAAGGCGAACTGCATGTCGAACCGCGCGCCGATATCCTGAAACCCGGCGGTCAAGGCGTCAAGCCCCACGCCTTCCTCGCTGTCGAAACTGACGCGGGTGAAGAACTTGCCCGTGCGCACATCATCGAATTGCGAACTGTCGGTGATGTTGCAGCCATGTTCGGCCAGAAAGCCGGAAATCGCCGCGACAATGCCGCGCGCCCGGTCGCAGGTTACAGTCAGGATAAATCGCGTCATGGGGTCTTCCTGTCGGTTGCAATCTGGCGGGGCGCGTCACGCCCGCCGCATTTTTCCGGCGTGTCTTGTCACAGCCGGGATCAAGGGCACAAGCGAAATCAACCCGCCGCGCCTGTCGCCGCCGGATCGAACCCGACGCGGGCGTGAAACCGCGCCAGTTCCGCCGCATTGGGGCGCTGGCCGCAGAAGGTCGTCACATAGGCGGGCACGCGGGTCATGCGCAGCGCCGTGGTTTCGCGCACCTGCATCGCGATATAGCCGATCTGCGTCAGATAGACGGTGCGGGCGCGGACATCCGCTTCCTCCTCGGGGTATCCGAACCGGGTGAACAGCGCGCGAATTGCATCCAGACGCCGGGCATCGGCGGCATTGACGCGCGCGGCCACGGCATCCGACTGATGCGCCCAGCCGCGCACCGCGAAATCCAGTTGCGGCGCGAAGGCGGCTTCGTCATGGAAGACCGCGATCAGGTTCAGCACCCCTTCGCAGATCGTTTCGGCATAACCCTCGCAGGCGGTGACGAAGGCGCCGGTATTCTGCGCCTCCCAGCCGGCCAACAGCGCATCCAGCAGCGCCTCGCGGTCCTTGAAGAACCAGTAGAAACTGGTCCGCGCGATGTTCAGCCGGGCCGCGAGTGGCGCGATCTTCACGCCATCAACGCCGCTTTCGACCAGCACCGCTTGCGCGGCCTCCAGCCACAGCTCGCGCGATCCGCGCCAGCCAGCGGGTTTCGGGGTCGCGTGCAGGGGGGCGTCGGGCATCTCCATGCGGCGGAATCTACGCATTTCCCAAACGGCCCACAAGGAAAATATACAGGGGTGACGTTTTACTTGACAGGTGTGAACATTTTGCGGAAACCTGCGTCAAACCCCGAAGGATACGCGCCATGTCGACCGACCCCCTTCTGCAGCCCTATCAGCTCAAGCATCTGCGCCTGCGCAACCGGATCATGACCACCAGCCACGAACCGGCCTATCCCGAGGATGGCATGCCCAAGGCGCGCTATGTCGCCTATCACGCCGAACGCGCGAAAGCGGGCGTGGCGCTGACCATGACCGCCGGGTCGGCGGCTGTGTCGCGCGACAGCCCGCCCGTGTTCAACAACATCCTCGCCTATAAGGACGAGGTCGTGCCCCATATCCGGGCGCTGACCGATGCCTGCCATGACCACGGCTGCGCGGTCATGATCCAGCTCACCCATCTGGGGCGCCGCACGACATGGAACAAGGGCGACTGGCTGCCCTCGGTATCCTCCAGCAGGCACCGCGAACCCGCGCACCGGGCCTTTCCCAAACTGGCCGAGGATTGGGACATCGCACGCATCATCAGCGATTTTGCCGATGCGGCAGAGCGGATGCAGGCGGGCGGCATGGACGGGATCGAATTGCAGGTCTATGGCCACCTGCTCGATCAGTTCTGGTCACCCCTGACCAACGATCTGGATGGCCCTTATGGCGGCGAGACCCTCGACAGCCGGATGAAACTGCTCCTCGACGTGCTGGCGGGCATCCGCGCGCGCGTGGGCGCAGGGTTCATCGTCGGGCTGCGCTATACGGCGGACGAGGCCGAGGCGGGCGGCATCACCCCCGTAGAGGGGCTGGAGATTTCGCGCCGCCTGGCCGCGACCGGGATGGTGGATTTCCTCAATGTGATCCGGGGCCGCATCCATACCGACCCGGCCATGACCGATGTGATCCCGGTGCAGGGCATGAAGAACGCCCCGCATCTGGATTTCGCGGGCGCGGTGCGCGCCGCAACCGGCATGCCCACTTTCCATGCCGCGAAAATCCCTGATGTGGCGACCGCACGCCATGCGGTGGCCGCAGGGCTGCTGGACATGGTCGGCATGACCCGCGCGCATATGGCCGACCCGCATATCGTGCGCAAGATCATCGCCGGGCGCGAAGACGATATCCGCCCCTGCGTCGGCGCGACCTATTGTCTGGACCGTATCTATGCGGCAGGCGAGGCGCTGTGCATCCACAACGCCGCCACGGGCCGCGAAGAAACCATGCCGCACGAGATT
>SLQN01000100.1 GCA_007131465.1 Paracoccaceae bacterium | reverse complement strand
TTCGCGCCCCGTCAGGGGCGCGTCCGCTGGATCAGACCCGCTCAATAGGGCGCGTCGACATCGCCAAGACCCAGATAGACGGATTTCACCCGCGTATAGTGCTCCAGCGCCGCATGCCCGTTTTCGCGGCCCACGCCACTGGACTTGACGCCGCCAAACGGCATCTCGACCGGTGTCAGGTTATAGGCATTGATCCAGCATGTTCCCGCCTGCAGCGCTGCCACCACCCTGTGCGCACGGGAAATGTCGCGGGTGAACACACCCGCGGCCAGCCCGTATTCGGTGGCATTCGCGCGCGCGATCACCTCGGCCTCCTCCTCGAAGTCCAGCACCGCCATGACAGGACCGAAAATCTCTTCGCGCGCGATGACCATGTCGTCACGCACATCGGCAAAAACTGTGGGCTGAATGAAGCAGCCCGCCGCGCCCGCGCGCGCGCCGCCACAGACCAGACGCGCGCCCTCGGCCTGCCCCTTGGCGATATAGCTCAGCACCCGCTCCATCTGCGCAGCACTCGCCACCGGTCCCATCTGCGTCGCCTCATCCAGCGGATCGCCCAGCAGGATGCGCGCGGTTCGCGCCGCCAGCTTTTCCAGGAAGGCCGCCTTGACATCGCGATGCACAAACACCCGCGTCCCGTTGGAACAGATCTGCCCGGCCGAATAGAAATTGGCCAGCATTGCTGCCCCCACCGCATTGTCGAGTTCCGCATCCGGGAACACGATCAATGGTGACTTGCCGCCCAATTCCATTGTCGCAGCCTTCAGCGCGCCCCCTGCTGCCGCATAGACCTTGCGCCCGGTGGGCACAGAGCCGGTCAACGACACCTTGTCCACGCGGTGGTCGGTCGTCAGGGCCGCGCCGACATCGCCCTGGCCTTGCACCACATTGAACAGCCCCGGCGGCAGGCCTGCCTCCTGCAGCACCCCTGCCAGCGCAAGCGCAGATAGCGGGGTCAGTTCCGAGGGCTTGAACACCATCGCATTGCCAAAGGCCAGCGCGGGCGCGGCCTTCCAGCAGGCAATCTGGATCGGGTAGTTCCACGCGCCGATCCCGGCGCAGACGCCCAGCGGCTCGCGCAAGGTATAGGCCATGTCACGGCCCAGCGGGATGGTCTGGCCTGTCACGGTCGCCGCGAACCCGGCAAAATATTCCAGCGCATCCGCCCCCGAAACCGCGTCCGCGACCAGCGTTTCCTGCAAGGGCTTGCCTGTATCAAGCGTCTCCAGCACCGACAGGTCGCGGTTGCGCGCGCGCAGGATTTCAGCGGCGCGGTGCAGGATGCGCCCGCGCGCGACCGGGGCCAGCGCCGCCCAGGCGGGCTGCGCCATGCGCGCCGCGTCCAGCGCGCGATCAAGCACGGACGGGGTCGCGGCATGCAGCCGGGCGATCACCTCGCCCGTGGCAGGATGCACGCTGTCGAAGACTGCGCCCGCCCGGTCCTCGACCCACTCCCCGTTGATGAAATGGCTGGCTTGCGGCTGTGCTCTCATGCCGCGTCCCCCCTCAGATCCCCGTTCAGCGCCGCCGCGATCCAATCCATGATCTGTGCGACTGCGCGCTCGCCATCCGGTTCGCCCGCGCCCAGCGCTTCGTGCAGGTAGACACCGTCAATCATCGCTGCAACCGCGTCGGCAAGACCTGCCGCGCGCTCTCCGGCGCGCAGGCGCAGGGCGTGGCGCAGATTGGCACGCAGGCGCGCCTGATAGATGCGCAACAGCCGCGCGGCCTCGGGCTGGCGCTGGGCCATGACGTAGAAATTCAACCAGGCCGCAACCACATCGCGCCGGAAATGACTGCCTGTGAAGGACACAAGCACAACCGCCCGCAGCCGCGCCTGTGGTGTTTCCGCCGCGACAAGCGCGCCCCGGATTTCAGCGCCATAGACAGTCAGGACATGGCGCATCGCGGCCAGGAACATCTGTTCTTTCGACCCGAAGTAATGATGCGCCAGCGCCGAGGACATGCCGGCGCGCTTTGCAATGCGGCTGACAGTGACATCCAGTGATCCAACCTGCCCGATTTCTACAATCGCGGCCTTGATCAATGCGTCGCGCCTGATAGGCTCCATTCCAAGTTTCGGCATGACATACCCCGGGGTTGTTCGCCATTTTTTTGTTGAACAAGCCCTAGCCGATTGTTTATTGATCGGTCAATCAAGAAACAACACAACCGGGAGAGACATGAGATGAGACCCCTTTGCCTGACCCCGCTGGCGCTTGCCGCCAGCCTTGCCGCCGCGCCAGCCTTCGCCACCTGCGAGACGGTGACATTTTCCGATGTCGGCTGGACGGATATCACCGCCACGACCGCCGTTGCGACAACGATCCTCGATGCGCTTGGCTACCAGACCAACACGCTGGTCCTGTCCGTCCCGGTCACCTATACCTCGATGGCGAATGGCGATATCGACATTTTCCTCGGGAACTGGATGCCCACCATGGAGGCCGACATCGCCCCTTACCGCGACGCCGGCACGGTCGAGACTGTGCGCCGCAATCTTGCCGGGGCGAAATACACGCTTGCCACGAACGCGCATGGCGCAGCCCTCGGGATCGCGGATTTCGCCGATATCGCCGCGCAGGCCGACGCGCTTGAGAGCCGGATCTATGGCATCGAGCCGGGAAATGACGGCAACCGCCTGATCCTTGACATGATCGAGGCCGATGCCTTCGGGCTGGGTGGGTTCGAGGTCGTCGAGAGTTCCGAACAGGGGATGTTGGCGCAGATCGCGCGCGCCGACCGGCGCGGCGAGCCTGTGATCTTTCT
>SLQN01000163.1 GCA_007131465.1 Paracoccaceae bacterium | reverse complement strand
TTATCCAGCAGAAATGATGTTTAATTCCTTAAGATCCAGGTATTATCTCGTGGATCTGCTGGATAATACCGGGTAATAGGGGTCTTATCTAGCTGATCTGACACTTAATACATAGTTAGGCAGAAAGTTTTTCTCTAATTAAGAGTTGGACAAAAAATGAGCAATGTCACAAAAATTGTCCAAGACAGGCTGGGGCGAACCCGGTCTTCCTCAAGGTTCTGGCTGGGATTCGAGCACGAAATACGTGTTGAAATTATCGATCGTTACTTAACCGGGGAGGTCATTGTCATTCTCGATGGAGAAGAGATCGTGCGGGAAAGCATGTGGAAACTAATGCGCGGTTATTATAAGAAACACTTCGACATTGAGAAAGAAAAGATTGGGATGATCGAATTTCGTGGATATGTGCTCGGCTTCTCGACAAAGATATCCGTCAATGGCACTGTAGTCTTGGAACTTTGATACTAATCAACAAACACTAGGCATAGTAATTTCATAAGTGTCAGGGTAATTTTCCGCATAATTGATGACGATTGAACAAGGCGGTAGAGAGAGGGGAGTAAAATAATAAGTGATGTTCGGATTTTCTCCAGAATTTAATCATTAAATTCATGTCTATTTTCACCACTAAGATTAGCTGATAGTAAGCATTATAATCTAATTTAATTGATGATTTGTGAGTACTAGATTAATGCTTTCAGAACTTCATGGTTATGTCTAATTCAGTTTAGCTATTTGAACTTAATTGGTTTCAATTTTATTAATTGAAAAGCTCTTATTAGTTTACAAGCCAGAAACATGAGGGATGTTCGAGATGTATGATGTATTTATTAGTCACGCGAGCGAAGATAAGTATTCTGTAGCGAAACCAATTGCTGAACATTTAACTAGAAATGGTGTCAAGGTATGGTTTGATGACCAACAGTTGATAATCGGTGACAGACTTCTTGAGAAAATCACATCTGCGCTACAGCAATCGCGCTACGGTATTGTTGTGCTTAGCCAAAATTTTTTCCTTAAAAAATGGACAAGATACGAACTAAGTCAACTTTCAATGGGTAGAATATTGCCGATTTGTCATAAAATCAGCTATGCCGATCTTGCGAAACATGCTCCAGAATTATCGGAGCTACGTATACTTAGCACATCTGACGGTCTCAATAGGATATGTAACGAGATAATTCAAGTCGTGAAGTAGATTAGCAGAAAGTATTGAAATTACTGATTGAGAAACCTTGTGATGAACTCAGATGACTTGTATCCAACCAAAATCTGCTTAACTAAAAAACAGAAGGGACTTACTCGTACATTGATTTCTGTGACATTTAAGCTAGGCTTCAGCCATACGCTCGAATATGAACGGCATGACCGAGGGGTTGGTGGAGATTTGATCATCAGACTAGATGGCGAAGAGTTAATGCGTGAAGGATTAATAAGTAGTGTATTTGGAAGAACTTTGATGCAGTTCAATATTGAAGGTCAACCAATTGGTTTAATTACAATTCAGGGGGCTGTGGTGGGATTGTTTGTCAGTGTTAAAGTTAATGGTGTAGAAGTGCTCTCAGTTTGAGCGCTTAACACATCGCTATTGTTCAATTAGGGAGCTACTCAGTTTATGAAAATTGGCGAACTATTTGCAAAATGGCATTTAACAGGTTTACAGGTTAAGACTCCTATTATGGATATGGAGTGGCATCCTTCAGACCCGGATAGAGATGCTGCATGGGACTTATATGTCGAATTGCTTACTCGTATAACCACTCAAACCTTGCCGGATTATCATGGTGTTGAACAAACAGCTCTATCGAGTGTGTATGCACTTTTTGGCATAACGCGTCAAACACTTAAAGAACATGGTAGAGAGTGCGTTCAATTTACAAAGGTTGCAGTCATTGTTTTAAATCAAGTGATTCGACCTTTCACAGCTAAGTGGCATCGCTTAAGTGAGCAGAGAGCTTTTGACGATCCTGAAAGATGTCTTGAGTTTCGGAGAGAGCTTGCCAAATTGCAAGTACAGCTTAGGAACTATACAAAGCTTCTTTCTGACTTGGCAAATGTTGAAGATTTAACAGAGATTGAGGCGGAATAATGCGGAAAATGTTTGCCATCTATTCTCATGGATTAAATCAGGATGCTGCCAACTAGTTTCGTCAGTTTTTCTTTGATAAGCGAAATGTTTTTATGGATAAAACGATTCGGAAATGATGTTGATGAATTTCATGAATAACCAATTAAAATCATCTTAGAATGTTGATTGGAGAAAGCTCGGTTGCTGTTGTTTTGTTGGGTTCGGAAACAGGTGGTAAGGTGGTGGGTAGATTGGGAGATATTTAATCTTCGTAAAAGCTTAGGTAATAAGCGTAATGGACTTTTAGGCATTCGTATCCCAAATAAAGCCTGTTAGGTTCCGATCCAACTTGACAACAACATTCCGACGATAAGATATTATTAGTTAGCCCTCAAATTTCCGAACTTTGGCTAATGAGATTGAAGTAGCGTATAACAAACGTTGGAATACTCCGAATCTCAGCAAACCGCTTCGGATTCATAATTCGTCGTTGTGGCAATGCCTAACAACGCCCATGCACGCCGACCACCAAGAGTAATCGGCTATGACGCATAGGTTATCTGCGGCGGGTGATGGGCAACGTTATACGCGCGACTCGAAGTCGTTCGGGGGAGTTGGAAAGGGCTCCAAAATCCTTTCCCCGCTAGTGTTCAAGCGGATGTCCGCCTTGGAATGTTCAACCAGTAATGGGAGGGCAGCAT
>SLQN01000016.1 GCA_007131465.1 Paracoccaceae bacterium | reverse complement strand
TTTTGTCGATCTGAGAGTCCGATGGGAAATGGGTTGAGTGCATCCAGCAGGTAGCGATTCTGTTCGGTTGGGCAAAGACATGCTCCTCGCTGTCGTTGCCGACCAGCGCGACCTTGATCATGTCTATCGACGACCGGCAGCGGACATCCCGGGACGCGGCGAGAACTTCAGGATCACGCTTGGCGTCGACAATGACGCGGATTATCCGCATGTGCCACGTTTCTTAACGGGGTCTGACACTCCAGGAAGCCATCGGCAACTGCCCTTCAGGCACAGCATGGAACTGGCTGTTTTATTCGCGCACAGGCGGGCTGTGGCTCGGAACGGTTTTTCAGGAGATCACGCTCCGCCTTGAGCTTGGCGACCTCCTTCTTCAAAGCCGCGATCTTGGCGAGTTTTGCGCGCTGCTGCCCATATCCGGGAAACGCTATGACAGGTGCCTCAGCGGCCTCACGCACCCAACGCCGCAAAAACACACTCGGCCAGATCCAGATTACGGGCCGCCTGCGCCACCGCAACGCCCGCTCTGTCACCAGTTTCACAGCCTCAAACTTGAACCCTTTCGTAAACTTCCGTCTCATTTTCAATCTCCGATTCCTCGGTCACGATCTTATCTTCGTGTCCGCGAAACCGGCAGTAATCAGTGATTGTCGCGTGGCAGGTCGTGGCGGATGCGCTGGTAGGCTGTTGCGAGTTCGAGGCAGCCGCCATCGGCCAGTTGGCCGACATGGCTGCGGTAGATTTCCTGCCAGGGGGTTTGGTGGTGCAGCACGGGTGGGCTCCAGGAGTTGCGGCGCGCCTGCCACTCTGCCACGTCCACCAGCGCATCCATCCGGCTGCCGTTCAGATCAAGGCGCACGCGGTCGCCCGTCTGCAACAGCGCAAGACCACCGCCCACCACTGCCTCGGGCGAAGCATTCAGGATCGACGGGCTCTCGGATGTGCCCGATTGCCGACCGTCGCCGACGGTCGGCAAATGCGTCACGCCCGCTTTCAGCAAAGCATCCGGCGGCTGCATGTTCACCACTTCCGCCGAACCGGGATAGCCCACACATCCGACATTGCGGATGAACAGGATCGTGGCCGCGTCGATCCCGAGCGCAGGGTCATTAATCCGGTCGTGATAGTCCTCCGGCCCCTCGAAGACGACGGCACGGGCCTCGAACACGCCTTCCTGGCCCGGCGTCGACAGGAATTGCTTGCGGAACTCGTCAGAGATGACGCTGGTCTTCATCAACGCGGACTCGAACAGGTTGCCCGACAGCACCTTGAAGCCCGCATTTTCGCGCAAGGGGTCGGCCACCGGGCGGATCACATCCACATCGCGGCTGCTCCAGCCTGTCAGCGTCTCGCCTATCTGCACGCCGCTGGCAGTCATTGCCTCTGCATGGATCAACTCGGCTCTCAGCAACTCACCCATCACGGCAGGCACCCCGCCCGCGCGGTAGAAGCTTTCGCCCAGGTAAGCGCCCGCGGGCTGCATGTTGACCAGAAGCGGCACATTGAAGCCAAGTGTCTGCCAATCGCTCACATGCAGATCGACCCCGGCGTGACGCGCGATCGCCTGCAGATGCGGCGGCGCATTGGTGGACCCCCCAATCGCGGAATTGACGACAATGGCGTTCTCAAACGCCGTGCGTGTCAGAATGTCAGAGGGTTTCAGATCTTCCTCGACCATGCCGACGATCCGCCGACCGGTCTCATAGGCCATCGCCATCCGCTCGCGGAACGGCGCAGGGATGGCAGAGGCACCGGGCAGCGTCATGCCAAGGGCTTCGGCCATGGCGTTCATCGTGCTGGCTGTGCCCATCGTGTTGCAATGGCCCAGCGAAGGCGCAGAAGAACACACCCGTTCCATGAACTCGTCATAATCTATCTTGCCTTCGCTCATCATCCGGCGGCTTTCCCAGATGATCGTCCCGGAGCCTGTGCGCTTGCCCTTCCACCAGCCATCCAGCATCGGCCCGCCATTGAGCACGATCGCCGGCAGATCGACCGTCGCCGCGCCCATCAGCATCGCGGGGGTGGTCTTGTCGCAGCCTGTGGTCAGAACAACCCCGTCCAGTGGGTAGCCATGCAGCACTTCCACCAGAGACAAATAGGCTAGGTTGCGGTCCAGCGCCGCTGTCGGGCGCTTGCCGGTTTCCTGTATCGGATGGGCCGGAAATTCCATCGGTATCCCGCCCGCATCGCGGATGCCTGCCTTGATGCGGTCCATCAGAAAGACATGGATCTTGTTGCACGGGGCCAGATCGCTACCGGTCTGCGCGATCCCGATGACGGGTCGCGCGCTCTGCAATTCCCCGCGCGTGTATTCCTGATTGAGATAGCGTTCCAGATACAGCGCCGTCATGCCGGGATTGTTGGGGTTGTCGAACCATTCCTGAGAGCGGTATTTGCGGCGGGCACGGGTGTCAGACATACAGTTCCCTTTTTTCACGATAGTGCAACAAGCGCTCCCCGGCCCTGAACGACGCGCGCGGCCAGCTTCTGGCCTGCGCGCACCGCCGCGCCGGGGTCGGTGCTGCGAAGATACTCTGCCAGAAATCCGGCATTGAACGAATCCCCGGCGGCCGTGCTGTCGATCAGCAGTCCCGTTAGCGGTGGCGTGTCTTGACTTTGCACCCCTTGCGCGCTGCGCACAAGCACGGGCGATGCGCCGTTCTTCACCACGACAAGCGCCGCACCCGCCATGTAATAGCGGTCTGCACTCTGCGCGGGGGATGTGTCGCCGAACGCGCTGGCATCATCGTCAAAGCTGGGCAGGACCA
>SLQN01000091.1 GCA_007131465.1 Paracoccaceae bacterium | reverse complement strand
GGTCCGACAGCGGCGGGTCTGGCGGTTCTGGCGTTGATGCACCATCTGACGAAGACGAAGACAGCGAGGAGGACGCGACGCCCAACAAAGGCGGCATTCTCGGGGCGTGGTCGGATGGCGAAGGCCCGCTGTTTTCCCGCGCGGGTGAGGATGACGATGACCCGCTGGCCCTGTCCGTCGCCCAGACCTTCGCCGCGGGCGAGGCGTTGGGTATCGGAATTTCCATTGCGCGCCTGTCCGGGGATCAGACTGCGCGGGTTGATCTGCGGCGCGGTGTCTGGATCAACGCGCACAAGGAACCCATCCTGAACACGCTGGACGTGCAGAATACCGGCGAGATTGCGATCATCGCCACCCAGTCCGGCGCATGGGGCGCCAGCGCGGGCGCGCCTGGTCAGGCGACCGGCGCGGGCGAAGGCGGCGCTTATGGCGCGTCCATCGCGCTGGTGAATATCGAAGCCCGGACCGAGGCCCTGCTGCGCGAGCCTAGTCGGTTACACGCCATCGACAACGACAAGGGCGCGCGCATCCTCGCGCAGGATACCCGTCTGGTATCGGCGGATGCGCGCACGCATGGCGCGGCGGGCAAGACCTCTTTCTCGGGCGCGCTGTCGCTGATGCAGCGGCGCGACACAGTGCGCGCCCTGATTGGCCCGCGTGTGCGGATTGATCTGAAAGGCACTTTGAGCGTCAAGGCCGAAAACAGCGGCGACACGATAACAGTGGTCTCTGCCGCGGCGTCCGGGCGCACCTCGATCGGGGTGGGCATTGCGCTGACCTTTGCCGACCGGACCACGGTGGCCGGGCTTGTCGATGCCGAATTGGCCGATGAAATCAGTTTCGCCTCGTGGAATGAGGGCGAGACTAACGTTGCCGGACTGAAGGTCGAGGCCGTCAGCACCGGCAATGTCATCAGCGGCGGACGCACGCAGGCAGGCGAAGAGGCCGAACCGGCCCCTGGCCAGAATGGCGACACCGGCACAGGGGGCGGTCAGCCGGACCCGGAGCCAGAGGAAGAGGATGACGCCGACGCCCCGGTCGCACTGGATGCCGAGGCGATTGGCGACGATTCGACCCGCGTTGCCGATGCCATCGGCGGCAGCAACCCGCTGGGCGGTGGTGGTGGTGACGATGACAATGGCGGGCTGGCCTTCGCAGGCGATTTCGGCGCGATCTTTTCCGATGTGACCACCGAAGCGCTGGTCATTGGCCGCGACCCTGATGCCGGGTTCAACTCTGGCCCCATCAACGTCAAGGCCGGGGGCGAGGTCACGATTTCATCGCGCACGGCCATCAATTACGGCCAGTCCAGCGCCGTGACCGCTGCCGCCAGCGGCGGTGTCGGGATTGCGGGCAGTTTCGGGCTGACCTTCATCGAACATGCGACGGATACGCGGCTTCTGGACAGCCGGATCGTTCATGGCCCGAATTTCGCCGAAGAGAAGAAAGAGCAGAAGCCGGTCCGCATCACCAGTGAAGATGACAGCCGGTTCGATCTGCTGGTCGATGGCCGCGCAGGCCGGTCCGATGGCGGCTGGAGCTTTGCCATCGCCGCCAGCTTTGCCCGCTTTGTCACCCTGACCCAGACAGAAATCGCTGGCAGCGCGATCCTGATGGGCCGCGCCCCTGAAATCCTGGGCGGGGGTCTGAATGGCTGGTTCTACGAAGATTTCGAGGGCGGCGGATGGTTCAATGACGGCTCTGGCGATTGGGAATGGAGCAATGACGAAGGCTGGATCTTTGAAGTGGACCGGGGCTGGTTCATTTCGGAATGGGGCGGCTATGTTTATACGGGCGAAAAGCAGGAAGACGGCTCACACCTGCCGCCGGGCCATTGCGAAGAAGGGTTTTGCGGCCCGATTGGCCCCCCGGCGCGCGACATCAGCCCCGATGGGCGCGACGTTATCATCACCTCCCTCGCGGACCCGACACTGACCATCCGCGCCACATCGCAGCGCACTGGCCCCACGGGCAGCGACGGTGGCGGTGGCAATGGTGGTGGCGATGGCCAGCAGATGGATGCCGTGGGCGATCTGACCCGCGATGCCGGCAGCAAGGCCAACGAAAAGGGCGGCGACGGGCTGAAGGGGCTGTCGATCACCGTGGCCCCGCTGCGCCAGATTGCCGATGCCTCGGTCCTTGTGCGCGACAGCCAGATCGAGGCCCAGCTTGACGGTGACGAGTCGCAGTTGCAGACCCCCGGCAAGCTGAACATCGAATCGCGCGCGCGCACCAATCTGGATATCGACGCCAGTTCCGACAGCATCGCTATCGGCATCGCGATTACCGACACGTTCAGCCGGGTCGAAATTGACCGCACGCATCTGACCACGGGCAAGGGTGGCACTGTCACCATGCGCTCGCGCGCTGATGAACAGCACAAGATGACCTCGACCGCAGGGGCCGAGCGGGCGATCAAGGCGGCGGGCATTCTGTCGCTGCGCAGCATGGATAACCGCGTTCTGGTGGGCACGCGCGACGATCTGTTTACCCAGACCCAGATCCGCGCAGGGTCGCAGATCCTGGCCACTGCCGAAACCACGCATGATCTGGATTTCAGGGTCATCGCAGCCGATGGCACACCGTCCGCGCTGGCGCTGGCGGGGTTGATTTCGCTGTCCGACACAGTGACCGAAACTGCCGTATCGGGGCAGTATTTCAGCGATGACGAGGTCGTGGTCAGCGCGGTCAATACCTATACGCGCTATCGCGCTGTGGCGATTGCCTCGGCTGGCAGCACGGTGCCGGGGGCTGAAATCCCGGCCCCGGCGGACCCCGCAGACCCGCCCGAACCCGCCCCCGACAATTCCGAGCGTGATCCCTCGCAAGGGGCAGTGGCGAATGCGATGCTGGATGTCGCCGATGAAACGCAGGACACTGTCAGCGACGACGAGGAGGAGGAGAACGGCAACGGTGCGGAAGAACCCGCAGCGCCCGCGCCGCGCGCCTCTCGGATGACGGCGTTTTCGATTGCCTTCGCGCTGGACCTGCACAAGAACGATACCAGCGCCCGCATTGCCGCCACCCGCGTCGATGACCCGCTGGGAGCGCCCGTGCCATCCGGCCCGCCCAATGGCGCGAGCTTCAACGCGCTCACCGACACAAGGCCCAATCTGGTGTTGCGCGCCGAAAACCGCATCACCTCGTTCCAGAAGGAAGCGCGCGCGGCCATCGGCGCGGGTGAACAGGCGCCTGATCGCGGCGCGGTATTTGCCGTCACGCTGGGCGACTGGCAGTTGAACGCCGATGCCACGATGGGGCAGGCCGTATCGACCTTTGGCCGCACTGTGTCCGTCACTGCGCGGACAGTCCTGCCCACAGTGCGCGCAGAACTGGACCGGTCCGACTGGCTGGAGGATCTGGGCGATCTGTTTGCCGACGGGGCGGGGGGCTATGCCTCGGGCGATGACCGTCCGAAATCGGCGGATGAATTGGTCAGCGGCCCCGATGGCAGCGACGAAGATGACAAGACCGCTGGCTGGAACATCATCACCTCGACCCAGACCGATTTCAACAAACTGGGGCTGGCGATCGATGTGTCGATCACGCGGGTGCGCAGTTCCGCCCATGCGCGCGTGCTGGAAAGCGGCGCGCCGCGCGTTGCCAATACGCTGAATGTCACGGCGGAAACCACGGGCGGGCTGGCTTCGCGCCGTGACCCGGTGGGGCAGAAGGTCGGCTCTGGCGGGTCGGGCGCGGGGGGCAGCGGGCATGTGCTGCTGCTGCATTCCGACACGCTGGCGCAGATCGATGCACAGCCGCAGCTGGGCGCGCCCGATTTCCGCTCGATCAACACCATCAATGTCAGCGCCAAGACCGATATGCGCGCGGCTGTGGCAGCAAGTTCCTTCGGCCAGTCCGAAAGCGTGGCGCTGAACATCGCCTTCGCGATGATCGATTATGACGCGCGCACCCACGCCCGCATCGTCAACCCTGAACAGCTGATCGTGCAGAACACCAATGTCACGGCCGAGGATGGTTCGATCCTGCTGGTGGATGCCGGGTCATCGGCGGCGGGCAATATCAGCATCGGCGTGTCTGCCGGGCTGATCTTCGGGGATCGTGATGTGCTGGCCGAAATCGCGGGCGAGGGCAGCACCGGCACGTTGAATCTGGGCGATGTGAAGGTCGAGGCCGAATTGCGCGGCGGCGCGCTGATCACCACCCAGGCCGGTGCAGGGGATGATGACGACGAGGACGACGAGACCCCGACTCCGCCTGCGCCCGACGATGATGATGACGACGACGAGGAAGAGGAAGAAGGCCGCGAGCGCACTGCCCTTCCCACCGCGTTGTTGGGCGACAGGGCCGAAACCAACGCCGATGATCTGGCCGACCAGACGGTAGAGACTGACACTGATGGCGCAGGTGGCACGGATGACACCACGGATGACAGTCAGGGCGATGCCACGCAGCAAAGCCCGGTCGAAGGCAAAAGCTTCGGCTTCGCGCTGGCGGGCGATTTTTCGGGCATGTTCGGGCGCAGCCATGCGGTTGCCCAGATTGACCACAGCGCAGGGGATCTGAACGCGAGCAGCGTGACGATCAACGCTGTCAACAATCAGGCGCTGTTTGCCGCCAGCGGGTCTGCCGTGGGCGGGGCCGGGTCGGTCGGGATCGGCGCATCTGTATCGCTGAGCAATGTCGAACGGATCACCCGCGCGATGATGGCTGTGCGCAATGGCGAAGTGTCGGGCGATCATCTGCGCATTCTGGCGCAGGACGCCACACAGCTTCGCCTGTTCGCGGCAGGGCGCGGCGGGGCGGCTGTCAATATCAATGTGATGGGCAGTGCGGCGGTTGAATACGGCTCTCAGACGGTCATCGCTGATCTGCGCGCGGATACGCTGGTTGTCAATCCAGACAAGATGCAGCGCGACGCCGAAGCCGATGGCCGCCCGCTGGATGATGATGGCGAGGACGCGAGCGCGGACCCCAAGGGCATCATCGTGCGCGCCCGCGCGGCAGGCAGCACCCTGGCGCTGGCCGGTGCGTTCAAGCCGGATGAGGGCCAGCCCGAAGGGGACGGCGGCGGCGTGTCCATCGGGCTGGCCTTTGCCGGGTCATTCGCCCGCGAAACCATCCATGCGCGGGCCGAAGGCGACATCTCTGCCCCCGAAATCCGGGTCTTTGCGCGGCGCGCGGGGTATATCGGGGCGCTGGCCTCGTCATCAGGCGCGGCGGAGGGGTTTGCGCTGGCCGGCGCAGCGGCAATGGCGCAAATCCGGCGCGATGTGCGGGCCGAGGTTGTGGACAGCGATATTACCGTGTCGCGCAGGATCGAGGTCATCGCCTCGGACCGCGCGGATACACGGCTGCGGGTCGGGTCGGACGCTGACAGCGACACTGTGTCGGTCGGTCTGGCGGGCGCGATTGCGCTGGAACGGCGCAGCGTCATAGCCGAAATCCGCGACAGTTCCATCACCTATATCGACGGGGCCGAAGCCACGCCGCTGATCCTGCGCGCGCGTCAGGAGGGGCTGATCGACGTGCTGCAACTGGGCGGCGGCGATGTGGCCGAAGATGACGACAATGATGATGATGACGATGATGATGATCCCAGCGGCTTTTCGGCCTCGATCGGGTTGGGGCTGGCCTATACCACGCGCCAGACCCATGCGCGGCTTGTGGACAGCCACGTTGCGATGGGCGATGTCACAGTCGAAGCCATGCAGTCGGGACGTATCCGCAACCGCCAGGGTGTGACCGAGGCAATTGGCTTTGGCGGGTCCGTCGGCGTTATCCTGACCCGGCTGCAAAGCGATATTCTGGCCGAGATCAACAACGAAAACACCCAGGGCGGGGTGGCGGCCGAGGGCGATCTGAAAGTCACGGCGCAGGACGACACCTCGCTTCTGTCGCGCAGCGCCAAGACGGGCGAGGGGCAGGTGGCCATCGACATCATGGTGGCCACGGTCACCGTGACCGGGCAGGTGCGCGCCGAAGCCACTGATGCCGCGTTGTCCGGCAAGACCATCGAGATTTCGGCCACTGACAAGACCACGCTTCAGGCCGCTGCATTGGCGCGCAGCAAGACATCGACAGCGGGCGGCATCGGCGGGGTGGGCTTTGCCGCGAACCGCATGGATGTGATTGCGCGCGCGCGCAATGTCGATGTGTCGGGCTACAACACCCTCCGCATCAAGGCCGCCAGTGAAAGCGAACTCAGCGGCACTGTTGTCGGATTGCTGATCGGGGACGGGTTTACCGGGGCGCTGCAATCGGCCTGGCTGACGGCCAATCGCGATGTGATTGCCGAACTGGAATTGACCAGCGGTCAACCTGTGCCCGAGACGCAAGGCAACGCGCCCTTCTGGGATGGCAAGATCGAGGTTTCGGCCACCCGCAATGACACCCTGATGGGCATTTCGGTGACAGCGTCAGAAGCCTCTGCCTCGGTCGGCATCGGGGCGAATGTGCTGCAGACCGGTGGGCTGACCCGCGCCGAATTGCGGCTGGAGGGGCAGTATCACGACATTCATGGCGATGTGTCGGTCACGGCGCGCGACAGTTCCAAGGCGCTGACGGTGGCGATTGGCGCGGCTGGCGGGGGCGGGTTCAGCGCTGTCGGCTCGCTGGCCTATCTGCAGATGGGCCGCCGCCCGGCGGATGCCGGGCTGACCGAAGACGACGGCCGGTCCGAAGACCACCAGCAACAGACCGAGGCCACGCGCGACGATGTGGGCGACGGTTTTGCGTCGGAAGCCTATGTCAACGCCGCCGAATTGCGCCGTCGATTCGATCTGGCAACCGAAGCGCGCGTGACAGTGGGTGACGGGGCCACGGTCAACATGCGCGGCGCGCTGAACGTGCGTGTGGATGACAACAGGCAGGCCACTGCGCTGGCAGGCCAGATCCAGATCCAGATCAACATCAACACGGGCGGGGCGGCCGAAAAGGCGCTGGACCTGTTCCAGATCGACGAGAACGGCATCAGCGTCGATATCAAGGATATCGAGGAGGAAGGCACGACCGCGCTGTCCAGCTTCAGCCTGCGCGGCGACGGCAATGACGGCGGTGGCGTGACCGAAGCCGGGGCGCAGGCCGACACCACGGGCGGCGACGGCACGAACAGCAGCGGTTCGGTCGGGGTCGGGCTGGCTTTTGGCTGGGTACGCCTGGGTGGCGCTGTGGTGGCCGAGGTCGAACTGGGGCAGGACAGCCATCTTGATGTCGCCAATGCGCTGAGCATCAGGGCGCAGAATACGGCCCGCGCTGCGGGCGTGTCGGTGGGCGCGCAGGTGGGCGGGTCGGTCAATCTGGGCGCGGGCGCGGGGATTGCGCGCCATGACCAGTTCGTGCGAGCCCGCATCACCGGCACGGCAAGCAATCGCAGCAGTGTCAGCGCGGAAAGTGTCAGTGTGCTGGCTGACAGCATGGGGCGCAACTGGGCCATGGCGGGGCTGGTCACGGCGGGCGACGGGGTTGCTGCTGGTGCGACGCTGGCTGTATCGAACCTCGATGCCGTGACCGAGGCCGTGATCACCCATGCACGCGTCACGACCGACAGTGCAACCTCTGTCACCAGCCGCGATACCAGCCGGTCGCTGGCGCTGGCGCTGACTGGCGGCGTGTCGACCGGCGGGGCGGCCATCGGCGCATCGGTCGGGGTCAATCTGGCGCAAAGCGACACCCGCGCGCTGGTGCGCAATGCCGACATACAGTCCAGCGGAGAGTTGGCGGTGCGCACCAACCGTGCGCAGGTGATGAATTCCTATGTGCTGCAGGTTGCCATCAGTTCCGGTTCCGGGATCGGGGCGGCAATTTCGGTGGCGCAGCAAAAGGGCAACAGCGGCGCCGAGATCATCAGCAGCAATGTCGATGTGGCGGGCAATGTTGTCGTGATTTCGGAAGGCACGAACACCATCGGGGCCGTGGCTGTATCGGCCAGTGGCGGTGGCGGGATCGCAGTGGCAGGCTCGATCGCCATCACCATCAGCGAAGCCATCTCTCGCGCGCGGATCGACCTGTCGGAAGTGGATGCGGGCGGCGTGGTTCTGGTCAATGCGCGCAGCGTCACGCAAGTGGGTGGCCTTGCGGGCGGCAATGATGATGCCTATCGCAACATGGACGCTGTCGGTGGCAGCGGCGCCGTGGCCGTTGGCGGCGGTTTTGGCGTGGGTGTGTCGGTGGCAGTGCTGTCGCTGGCCTCTGAAACATTCGCTACAATCGACCGGTCGGTCGTGCGCGCCATGCGCGACCCGAATGCGACAGCGGTCGCTGCGCCGGTAATCGGCCCATTGGCGACCATGCCTTATGAACTTATGCAGGGCATGCGCGACGGGGTGGGCGTGGTTGCATCGAACCGGACGCATCTGCGCGGCCTGACCATCACGGTTGGCATTGGGGGCACGGCCGGGGTTGCGCTGCAGGTTCCGGTTGTCATCGCGCGCGATGATGCGACGGCGCGTATCGCGCGCTCGCGCATCACCAGCGCAGGCGATGTCTTCGTCAACGCATTCAATTCGACGGATGTGCGCACCTATTCGGCAGTGATCGCTGGTGGCGGCTCTGCCGGGGTCGGCGCGCTGGTCGAGGTCGGGTCCTACAAGAAAACCACCGTCGCCGATATTTTCGACAGCGATATCGACGCCGATGGCGATGTCGAGGTCAAGGGCGTCGCCGTCGAACGGCTGGCGACCCTGTCCTTTGCTGGCGGGGTTGGCGGGCTGGTCGGCATTGCCGGTGTGGTGCAGTCGATCGTCAGCAAGAACGCCACTTATGCGGGTGTGCGCGGTGTCACGATAAATGCAGGCGGTCAGGTCGATGTAAACGCGGTTTCGGACCGCGAACTTGATCAGGATGCGGGCACAGTGGCAGCCGGGATTGGCGTCGGGGTCGGGGCCGCAGTCCTTGTGGTGAATGGCCAGGATGAAACCGTGGCCGAGGTCACGGATGGCATCGGCTATTTCCCGCAGCTTCAGGAAGAACCTCCGCGCCAGAAGCTGGGCGGGCTGGTCCTGGGCGGTGATGAAACGGTGCGCCCCCCGCGCGGATCGATCATGCCGATCCCCGATGATGATGGCCTTGTGCTGCCCCCGCCCGATATATCGCTGCCCGATCCGGGTGGTGATCAGGACCCGCTTGGCCTCAACGGGTCGGGCGGATCGGGTATTCAGCGCAGCCTCGGGGGTGACAGTGGCGGCGGCGGTGGTCTGCCCTCGGGACAGGACGCGCCCATGTCCACCATGTCGGGCACGCTGGAACCGGAAGAGCCTGACTTCATCGAGATCATCCCCGACGGCCCGACCAGCCTGCGCCCGCTGCTGGAAGCGCGCCAGATCGACCGGGGCGACAGCCTGCAACTGGGACCCGATTTCGAGAATATCTTCGCCCGCCCCGACAGCGTGTCGGTTATCCGCGCAGGCGGTGACATCACTGTCGATGCCACGTCAGTGTTGCGCACAAGGACCTTCATCGTAGGCGCCGCTGGCAGCGGGATTGCTGCAATCTCGGGCTCGATCCTTGTGGCCAGCTTCGATCAGGTGGTGCTGGCCCGCGTGGGTGACTGGAGCTTGCTGGAAGCAGGCGATGGCAACAAGATCGATGGCTTTGCCGATGTCAACATCGTGGCCAACCAGTATTTCGACCAGAATGTCACGCTCGGGGCTGGCGCAGTGGGCGGGATTGCCGGGGTTGCGGCCTCGATCGGGGCGGTCAAGGCCAAAAATACCGTGCTGGCCGCAGTGGGGGCCGATGCCGAAATCACGGCAACACGCGATATCCTGATCCGGGCGCATGGCCAGCGTGACTTTACCGGAACCGCAGGTTCGCTTGGGGCAGGCTTTGGCGGGGTTGCGGCCAGTGTGTTGGCTGTATCCTTCGCCGCATCGCTGGAAAACGAAGACAGCGACGACACGCTGAACACAATCAGTGGAGGGTTGCAGGATGACCCGTTCCGCGTCGAACGGGGCGAACAGAACGAGTTTGATGGCGAAGATGTCGATAATGCGCGTGCCGGCAACATTGCCGATGACGATGCGCAGCTTGGCGGGCTGCTGGCCGAAGCGCGCGCAGACCGTGAAAGCATCGATCTGAGCGATGTCTACAGCGCTGCGCGGCGTGACGGCATTCTGACATCGGTCGGCGAAGACGCCAGGCTGACTGCCGGGCGCAATCTGCATGTCATCGCGCGCGAACGTGGCGATGTGCGGATCTCGGCAGGCGCAGTTGCTGCGGGTGCGGCTGCAGGGCTGTCCGCCGGGGTGACGACACTGCGTCGCGGCACGAATGTTCAGGTCGATGTGCAGGCGCGCGCGCAGCTGATCAGCGAGAACGGCACATTGCGCGTGGGCGCGGATGTGCGCACCGATGACGGCGAGACCCGTGCCTTTTCCGGCGGGTTCGCGTTGGGGGTGTCGGGGGCGGGCGCGATATCTTCGACCACGATTACCCGGATCATGCGGGTCGATCTGGGCAATTCGGTCATCATGTCCGGGCGCAATGTCGATGTATTCGCCAATGAAATCGGCCAGTCCAGCGCGTTCAATGTCGCCGCCGCAGTCGGGATCGCCGGGGTCGGGGCGACCTATGCCACGGTCCGGCGCGAATCGCATATGACGATCAACCTGCGCAGCGCGCGGATTACGGGTGAAACCGTCAATGTCCACGCGGATCGGCGCGGTGACATGAATGTCAGCGGTGTGGCTGCTGTATTGGGCATATCGGCAGGTATCGCCGGTGTGTTGACCGAGGCGCGCGACGATTCGACCGTGCTGGTCAATCTGCGCGATGCCACCCTGACAGCCGAGGGCGATCTGGATATCCGCGCGGTCAATACCGGCGCAGTCGAAAGCTATGCAGAAGGGGTTGCGCTGTCGGTCCTTCCGGGCTTTTCGGCCGGTGCGTCGCTGGCCTCGGCCAGCCGCACGGCAGAGGCGCGCGTCACAAGTGTGGATGCCGCATTGACCGCCGAGCGCATCTTCATCACCACCCGCGATGC
>SLQN01000103.1 GCA_007131465.1 Paracoccaceae bacterium | reverse complement strand
CGAAACGCGCGGGCACATCGATTGCAGCGCATTGCGCCGTGATCATGCGCCGCTCATCGCGTCTGCCCATATCCGGGGCACGGTCGCTGACAGGCGGGCACCAGGCATAGGCTCCTGCCAGATTTCTTCCCGAATCCTTCAGGCTTTGCGACGCCAGAAGCGTGACCAGGGTGGAATCGATGCCGCCGCTGAAATGCGCCCCGACCGGAGCGTCAGCGGGCAGGCGGACGCGGACAGCGGTTTCGGTTCGGGCGCGCAATTCTTCCAGTGCGGCCTCTGGCGTGATGCCTGCGCGCTCTTGCAATGCCGCCGGATTCCACCAGCGTTCCCGCGTGACCAGCCCGGCGCGGATCTGCACCCAATGGCCCGGCCCCACGGCTTCGACCCCGTCCAGAAAGCTTTCGAGGCGAAAGTCATTCGGGTTGCACAGATACCGGGCAATGCGGGCCTCGCTCAGCGGCCAGTCAAGATCATCGAAACCGGTCATCCCGTGCAGGAGGGTTGCAAAAAGCACCTCGCCGCCGCGCCGGGTCCAGAACAGCGGGCGCGCACCGATATGATCGCGGGCGAGGAACACCTCTCCCGTGCTGCGGTCATGGATGGCGAACCCGAAATCGCCGTTCAGATACGCCAGACAACCGGGCCCCCAGCGGCCATAGGCCCGCAGGATAAGCGACGCATCGCTATGCTCCTGCGCCCGGACATCCAGCGCGCGCGCCACATCCTCGCGGTTGTAAAGGCGCGCATCGGCCACCAGCGTCAGCGGTCCGTCCTGAAGCGGTTGCGGGGCCGCGCCGTTCAGCCCGCTGTCATGATGGCCAAACCCGGTTGCACCTGCGACAACCATATCGCTTCGGGTGCACCGCGCCGGACGCAGTGCGTCAAAGGCGCGGCGGAACAGGCGCTCATTGACGGGTCTGCCGTCGAATGCCACACGGCCGAGTATAGCTGCCATGGTCGCGCTCCTGTCGCTTGCGGAAAATCTGAAGTCGGTATAGCTGATTGCAGCAGATCATCAACACGTTGCCCGCCCTCAACCGACAGGATTCGCGCGCTTGCTCAGGCGTTTCCGGAATTTCATGGCCCTCCCTCGCATCCGCAAACGGCTGTTGCTGGAGGCCGCCCTGGGCCTGTCATCGGCCTTGTGGCTGGTGCGGCGGAAGCCGTTTCGTGCCTATGTTGCAACGCTGGGGCAGGCGCATCCGGGGGAATATGTGGATACCGCGATGCCGGTCATTGCAACGCGGCCGCTGGGCCAGGTCCGCTGGGCATTGCGGCACGTGAACCGGCTGGCGCGGGGGCGCTTTACCTGCCTGATGCTGGCGATCGCGGGCAAGCGGATGCTGAACCGGCGCGGACTGGCCAATACGCTTGTGCTGGGGGTGCGGCCGGACAAGGGCGACGAGGGGGACCCGTTCGGCGCGCATGCCTGGCTGCGGGCGGGGCCATATGTGATCATCGGGGAAGAAGAACGCGCGGGCCATATCCCGGTGGCCAGTTATCATTCGGACCGGCTGACTGTCTGATTGCCACCAAACACGGCTTCGTGTACTGCGTGTCAGACGACGCCACAAATGTCTTTTTCGGAGGCCGGTTTGACGCTGTATCATTTGTACGGACTGGCTGTGGAATCCGATTTCGATTGCCCGGAACTGACCGAGATCACCCCCGAACAGGCCGCCGCGCGGCGCTATGCAACGGTGCGCCTGATCCGCGCTGATGCGACCCTGACCCTGCCAGAGGGGCGGCAGTACGCAAGCTGGATGTGGGCGACACGGGATGCCTGCCTGTATCAGTTCGACGGGATCGCGCGGTTGCTGGTGGAGCGGCCCGACCGGATTACAGTGGAAATGCTGCCAGGTGGCGTGGAAAGCGACATGCGCGCCTATCTTTTTGGCACGGGCTTTGGGACGCTGGTGCATATGCGCGGGCTGATCCCGCTGCATATCTCGGCGATCAAGACACCGGACGGGGTGGTGGCGTTTACTGGCCCCTCTGGCGTGGGCAAATCGACCAAGGTGGCAGAGCTGCATTTCAAACATGGCTGGCCAATCATCTGTGACGATGTGGCAGTGCTTCATCCATCGGACGAGAAGCCGGTTTTGCACGCGGGGATGAACCGGATCAAACTGTGGAAGGATGCGGTGGACCGCTTCGGGGTGGACCCGTCCCGCCTGACCCGTGACATCATGCGCCACGACAAGTTTCACCTCTGCGCGCCGGAAATGTTCGTGCAGGGGCCTGTCGCGCTGGACCGGCTGGTCGAGATCGGACCGGACCGCGCGTGCAAGCCCCGATCGGGCGGCGCGGCGCTGTTCGCGCTGTTCATGAACGCCATCTATCGTCCTGAAATGGTGCCGATTGTGGCAGACCGGTCGCATTGTGCCCAGCAATCGGCCCGCATCGCGCAGATGCTGGGGTAAAGAGACACCGATCAGGGAGGGGTCTTGATTATTCCTTCTTAGCTCAGCCACGGCTGGTCCGAGGACTCACTGCTCGTCGACACCGGAGGATTACCGTGATCATTCCCCTGATTGAACCCTTCGGTTTGCTGGCGATGTGTCGAACTTAAGGTACGCGCCACTTCCAGCACATCCAGCGTCGGCGTGTTCCACGCCAGTTTTCGGTCGGTTTGCATTATTTCTGCTCGCTTCCTGTTGATCGGCGCGCGGAAATATCGGCGCGCAGTTCGCCTTGTGACATCCGGTTGTGTCACCATCGCGGAGCAGATGTATGTTTTTTCCGGCTTTTTCTGGAAAATTGGGGCGTTTG
>SLQN01000044.1 GCA_007131465.1 Paracoccaceae bacterium | reverse complement strand
CTCCTTGGTTGGTTTATTGACCCTGACCAGGTCAGCGCCATTTTCAGACAGTCCCGTCCCTCGGACCGCTTCTGCCTGCCGCATGAATGCTATTTCGGGCAATCCAGTGCGCGGCAATCGCTCGGCATCCAGCCGATCTCGATCATGTCACCCGGTTTGTGCCGCACCTGATCGGGTGCGTTGCGGGTTTTCATGACGAAATTCTCGTTTCCGGCCACGTTCAGGCGCGTGCGGAACACATCGCCCATATAAATGAACTCCAGAACCTTCGCCTTGATCGTATGTGCGTCTTCCGACAGGCGCGCCTTGTTGGCTTCAACGCGCTCGGGCCGGATCGAGACGCGCGTGCGCTCGCCGGCTTTGGTCACATTGACCGGCTGCGCATCGATCAGATCGCCGCCATCCAGCTGCACCACGCAGGTCTCGCCGCGGATTTCCTTGACGACGCCGTCCAGCGTGTTGTTCTCGCCGATGAACTGCGCGACGAAACTGTTGCGGGGTTCTTCATACAGCACATCGGGCGGCGCAAGCTGCTGGATACGCCCATCCTCGAACACGGCCACATTGTCGGACATTGTCAGTGCTTCGGTCTGGTCATGCGTGACATAGACCGTGGTGATGCCCAGATCATGCGCCAGGCGCGTGATCTCGAACTGCATGTGTTCGCGCAACTGCTTGTCCAGCGCGCCCAGTGGTTCGTCCATCAACACGAGTTCAGGCTCGAACACCAGGGCGCGCGACAGGGCGATGCGCTGCTGTTGCCCACCCGACAGTTGCGCCGGGCGACGATTGGCGAACGCGCCCATCTGCACCATGTCCAATGCGCGCTTGATCTTCTTTTCGCGTTCAGACTTGCTCAGGCCACGCACTTCCAGCGGAAAGGACAGGTTTTCGCCCACGGTCATATGCGGAAAGAGGGCGTAATTCTGAAACACCATGCCGATACCGCGCTTGTGGGGCGGAACCGTGTTGATCGGCTTTCCATCCAGCAGGATCTCCCCGCTCGTGGCAGTCTCGAACCCGGCAAGCATCATCAGACATGTCGTCTTGCCGGAACCGGAGGGCCCAAGCATTGTCAGAAATTCGCCCTTGCCGACTGACAGGTTCAGATCCTTGACCACAAGGGTTTCGCCATCGTAGCTCTTTTGAACTCCGTCAAACACGACGAAACCGTCGCTATTCTGCTGTGCGACCACGCTTATCTCCCCGAATATCGGCGGTAATCCGCTCTTGTCATGCCTAAGTAAAGTCCAAGGAGCACCGAGATTGCAACCCATAACTTTTTCAAGCGGCATTTGCGCTCAAATAAAGGACGATGCCCTATGGATTACCTGAAATTTGGTGAGTTTGCCTGCGATAAAGCCCCTCGCAGCAAAAATTCCTGACAAGGGCGCACGGGTCGCACCAGCGCGATGTGTCGAAATCGGGTTGGCGGTGCCAAGATGCCGGGGAGCAAGGTTTCTCTGGTGCGGTCGAGAAGCGCCAGATTCGCGCCAAACCCCACCCAGAAAGGACTATGCTTGTACACCCTGTATCCCCATGTACCTGATACATATACCAGACCGCCCATTGATGGAAGTTGGGCAGAGAAAGTGCGACTGGCGATCCTAAGGTGACGATCAACCCCAGCGCGAGGGTCTTTCAGGAACATCAGATCCTCGATTTCCAATTTCCAGAAGCAGAAAATAATGCGCCTAAAAATTCCTGACTGTTGAGGGAATTTGGCCCAAGACGCGCGCAAAATGCGCTCCGGATCGGGAATTTTCAAAGGACATTCGCATGACCCACGCAAAATTCACAGATTCCAATTTCATCAACGACGTCGTTGGTCTTCTGCTCACATAACGACTTAAAATCCGTGTCCAGACGCGAATGGGTGCACCGCCTCGAAGGCCTTGGCTTATGCATTGAGGCCGACATAATCCTTACCTTGCCCAACCGCCAGACCGTCTGTGAACCCCCGATCTTCCTGCTGACATAGCATTGCGCGGACTCGATCCGAGCTCGGATGATCGGCGTTTTCCGCCGGGTTTAAGGAGCGGCGCTGAGACCGCATGTCGTCAATCGCTGTAAATGGGATGAGGGGTTACAGTAGGATTTGCACGGGCACCATGACAAGCCGTACTTCGAAGTCAACACAACAGGGAAGTATTTGCCAAATCTGAATTTCCGCACAGCCTCGGCCAAGATCGGGCAGTCAACCCAGACGGCAGGGTGCAACCCGGCTGCAAGATATCAACCGTCCGTGCCATTGCGCGAGATGGCAGATTTGCACCGGTAAACCCATCTTCAAGCGCGTCCCGAGCGCTTACGACCCGGGTGGGTTAAAACGTGTCGGGCAACTATCATCTGTCGCCAGAGCCTGTTGCAATCAGGCTGGTCAGAGTTGCAATAAGAACGTCAGGTTTGTACGGCTTGGCCAGAACCGGACGGGTCGGATAAAGTGTCATGAGATCAACGTCTCCGTACCCCGTTGCAAAGACAAAGGGGATTGCGCGGGCGGCAAGCGCATCGGCCACAGCATAGCTGCGACACCCGTGTAGGTTCACGTCGAGGATGGCCGCGTCTATGGACCGTTCCGTTGCCAGGAGCGTGGCCTGCTCAAGATGCCCGACCGAGATCACGTTGCACCCCTCGTTCTCCAGAACGGCTTCGAGCAACATGGCGACCATCATCTCGTCTTCAACCAGCAGGATGTTGCGGCCTTTCAGCAAAGTCCGTTTTGCCATCCGATATCCTTTTAATCTTTCCGACCAGCGCCGTCGCTGTCGG
>SLQN01000456.1 GCA_007131465.1 Paracoccaceae bacterium | reverse complement strand
GGTCTGGCCATCGACAGTGGCGGCAAGCGCAAGGATCACCTCGCGCACCCCGTCACTGCGCACCCGCGCGATCAGTTCGGGGATGCGCAAATCCTCTGGCCCGACTGCATCCAGCGCCGAAAGCGTGCCGCCCAGCACATGATAGCGCCCCGTGAACGCGGCGCCGCGCTCCATCGCCCAGAGGTCGGCCACATCCTCGACCACGCAGATCTCGCCCGTCGCGCGTTTCGGGTCGGCGCAGATTTCGCACACCGGCAGGGTCGAGATATTGCCGCAGGCCGCGCAGGTCTGGGCCGATTGCGCCACACGGTCAAGTGCCGCAAGCAGCGGACGCAGGGTCATGTCGCGGCGCTGGATCAGATGCAGGACCACGCGCCGGGCAGACCGCGGGCCAAGCCCCGGCAGGCGCGAAAGCTGTGTGATCAGCGCCTCGATCTCGCTGGGCGCCCGGTCCAAACCGGGCTCAGAACGGCATCTGCATGTCGCGGGGCAGGCCCATGGCCTCGGCCATCTTGCCCATCTCCGCGCGCGACCGTTCTTCGGCCTTGCCCTGCGCATCCTTGATGGCTGCAAGGATCAGGTCCTCGACCACTTCCTTGTCATCGGCATTGAAGATCGACGGGTCGATATCGAGGGCCGTCAACTCGCCCTTTGCGGTCGCGGTGGCCTTCACCAGACCGGCCCCGGATTCGCCCGTCACCATGATCGACTTCAGGTCTTCCTGAAGCTGGGCCATCTTGCCCTGCATGTCCTGCGCGGCCTTCATCATCTTGGCCATATCGGCCATGCCACCCAAACCTTTCAGCATCACGTTCTCCTTGGTTCAAGGGTCCTCGAACGGGTCCCAGTCTGTATCTAGCGCGTCTTCCATCGCCGGAAGGGCCGCAGCGGCGGCATCGTCCTCGGCACGGGTCAGGTCCCGGATTTCAGTGATCCGGGCCTTGGGAAACGCTGCAAACACGGCTGCGACAACCGGGTTTCCAAGCGCAGCCTCGGCCTTCGTTTCGGTATCCTGTGCGCGGGTCTCGGCCAGTGTCGGGCCACCGCCGCGTGCCGTGACAGATACACCCCAGCGCGCCCCGGTCCAGTCCTGCAAGCGTCCGGCCAGCCGCGCGGCCAGATTGGGGGCGGCCTCGGGGGTCGGCTGAAACTCGATCCGGCCGGGGCTGTATTTCACCAGCCGCAAGGTGGTCTCGACCTCAACAAGCAGGGCCATGTCACGCTTCTCGCGGATCAGGGCCACTACCGCCATGAAGTCGGGGTATTGCGCCAGCGCCGGGGCAGCGCGCGCCAGCGCGGCCTGTGGCCCACCTGCGCCACGCGGCACTGCCCCGCCCGGCGCCGACGCACCCGCATTTTGCGGCGCAAGGGTGGCCTTGCCGGCCCCGCCCCGCATACCCCCGGCGCCACCATCCTTCGGCGGCTCGACATCTTTCCATTTGCGCAGAATCTCGTCAGGGCTGGGCAGGTCCGCAACATGGGTCAGCCGGATGATCGCCATTTCCGCCGCCATCATCGCATTCGGGGCCTGCGCGACTTCCTCCAGCGCCTTCAGCAGCATTTGCCATGCCCGCGTCAGCACCCGCATCGGCAGCCTGCCCGCCATCGCAGCACCCCGGTCGCGTTCCTCGGGCGAAAGGGTCGGGTCATTCCCGGCCTCGGGCGTGATCTTGGTGACGCTCAGCCAATGCGTTATCTCGGCCAGATCGCGCAGAACGGCCATCGGGTCCGCGCCATCGGCATACTGGCCCGCCAGTTCGGTGAGTGCTGCGGCGGCGTCCCCGCGCATGATGTGATCGAACAGGTCCAGCACCCGCGCGCGATCCGCCAGCCCCAGCATGGCGCGCACCTGATCGGCCGAGGTTTCGCCCGCGCCGTGGCTGATGGCCTGATCCATAAGGCTCATGGCATCGCGCACAGACCCTTCGGCGGCGCGCGTGATCAGCGCCAGCGCATCGGGCGCGACCTGCCCGCCCTCCAGCTTCGCCACCCGGTCCAGATGCGCGATCATCACTTCGGGTTCAATCCGGCGCAGGTCGAATCGCTGGCAGCGCGACAGGACCGTGACCGGGACCTTGCGAATCTCGGTCGTGGCGAAGATGAATTTCACATGCGCGGGCGGTTCTTCCAATGTCTTCAGAAGCGCGTTGAACGCATTGTTCGACAGCATGTGAACTTCGTCGATGATGTAGATCTTGTAGCGCGCCGAAGCGGCGCGGTAAGCGACCGAGGCGATGATCTCGCGGATATCATCGACGCCGGTGCGCGAGGCGGCGTCCATTTCCAGCACATCGACATGCCGCCCCTCGGTGATGGCGCGGCAATGTTCGCAAACGCCGCAGGGTTCTGTCGTCGGGCCGCCCTGCCCGTCGGCCCCGATACAGTTCAACCCCTTGGCAATGATCCGCGCCGTTGTGGTTTTGCCTGTGCCGCGAATTCCGGTCATGATGAAGGCATGATGAATGCGGTCGGCTGCGAAGGCATTGCGCAGCGTGCGCACCATCGCATCCTGCCCGATCAGGTCGGCAAAACTCTCGGGGCGGTATTTCCGCGCCAGCACCTGATAGGGGATTTGCGTCTCGCTCATGGGCCTGCGCCTGTTCTCACGCCCCTACCCTAACGCGGGGCGAAGGGGATGGAAACGGGGTTTCTTGGCGCGGATTTCGCGCCGCATACTGCCCGGTCATGTCGCCAGCAGTCCGTTGCGATGCAAAAACCCAGACAGCACTTCGGCATAGCGCGCGGGCTGTTCCAGATGCGGCAGATGGCCCGC
>SLQN01000376.1 GCA_007131465.1 Paracoccaceae bacterium | reverse complement strand
GTAAGCGTCTTCAGCGCCCCACCTTCCGGCTCTCATCCTGATCGGTTCTTTGGTCCTTGGTGATTGTTGGAATGGATTTTCTCCATGGAGACTACATTGGAGGTTCTCCCGGTTGGCGGTCGCGGCCGTCGGAACCGGAAGTGGCCTGATGAGGTGAAGGCCCGGATCGTGGCGGAGACGCTGGCGCCGGGTATCACAGTGAACGCTGTCGCGCGGCGTCATGGTGTTCCGGCGAACCACGTTTCGGCCTGGCGCACGCTGGCGCGGAAAGGGCGGCTGGTGCTGCCAGCGCCGGAGGATCCGGTGGAATTTGCATCGTTGATGATTGGCCCGGTTGGTGATGGACCGCGTTGTGCCGTGGGCGCTACGGACCGGCCCGAGATCGTCGCGGGCGCGGTGTCGATCCGTTTGGAAACCGGAGCCTCGGCGGAGCGGATTGCGGCGGTCGTGCGCGCCTTGGCGGCCAGCCCATGATGTTGCCCTCGAACCGGGTGCGGATCATGGTCGCGACGAAGCCGGTCGACTTCCGCAAGGGGCATGACGGCCTGGCTGCACTGGTGTCGTCGGTGCTGCGCAAGGATCCGTTCACGGGCACGGTGTTTGTGTTCCGCTCGCGCCGGGCGGACAGGCTGAAGCTGCTCTATTGGGACGGCACAGGCTTGGTGATGGCCTACAAGCGACTGGAGGAGGCGAGCTTCACCTGGCCCGCCATCAGGGACGGGATCATGGCGCTGAACCATGCCCAGTTCGAGGCGCTGTTTGCCGGGCTCGACTGGCGCCGCGTCAAGGCGCTGGAAACCCGCCCGCCTGCTGCGGCAGAATGAATCAGCTGCTTGATTTTGCATGTTTTTGCCGTAGATCCTTGATACAATCAGGGCATGTTCGCAGCCTCTGCCCTTGACCTTTCCGCCATTCCCGACGCGCAGCGCGCGGCGGTTCAGGCGTTGCTGGAAGAGGTGGCGGCCCTCAAGGATATCACCAAGCGCCAGGAGCATCTGATCGCCGAGCTGAACCATGCGCTGCATGGCAAGCGGTCGGAAAAGCTGACCGAGGATGAGCGGCAGCTGGCGTTCGAGGACCTGTCCATTGCGTTGGCCGAGGTCGAGGCGGAAAAGGAAAAGCGGGCGGTCAAAGCGGGTGACGGGGCAACCAAGCCCGCCCCCAGGCGCACCATCGGCAATCTGCCAGCCACGCTGCCGCGTATCGAAGAGGTCATCGAGCCGGACAGCCTGATCTGTCCTTGTGGCTGCGGCATCATGCACAAGATCGGCGAAGACCGCAGCGAGCGGCTGGACATCGTGCCTGCCCAGTTGCGCGTGATCGTCACCGTGCGCCCGAAATATGCTTGCCGGTCCTGCACCGACGGGGTGACCCAAGCTCCTGCGCGCCCGCATCTGATCATGGGCGGTCTGCCGACCGAGGCGACCCTCGCCCATGTGCTGGTCAGCAAATATGCCGATCACCTGCCATTATATCGCCAGAGCCAGATCCTGGCACGGGCGGGTCTTGATCTGCACCGCGCTGTGCTGGTCGACTGGGTGGGCAAGGCTGCGTTCCATCTGAAGCCAGTGGTGGACCGGCTGGCCGAGCACCTGAAACGGTCCGGCAAGCTGTTCATGGACGAAACGACAGCCCCGGTGCTGGACCCGGGGCGCGGCAAGACGAAGACTGGATATCTCTGGGCACTGGCCCGCGATGACCGCCCCTGGGGCGGCGAGGATCCGCCCGGCGTGGTCTACTTCTACGCCCCCGGTCGTGCGGGCGAGAATGCCGAAACCTTCCTGACAGGCTTCGATGGCGTCCTGCAGATTGACGGTTACACCGGCTACAACCGGCTGACCAAACCCTCGCGCAAGGGCGGCGCCCCCGTTCGGGTGGCCCATTGCTGGGCGCATGCAAGGCGCAAGCTGAAGGAAGTCTTCGACCGCGACGGATCAGAGATCGCCGCCGAAGGTCTGCGCCGCATCGCCGAGTTTTATGCCGTCGAGGCCGATATCCGTGGCGTCTCGCCCGGCCAGCGTCTGTCCGCCCGCCAGGCCCGCACCGCGCCGCTGGTCGCTGCCTTTGGCGACTGGCTTCAGGCACAACGCCGCAAGATATCCAGCAAATCCCGGCTAGGCGAAAAGCTGACCTACATCCATAACCACTGGGATGGGCTGCAAACCTTCCTGACCGATGGACGCGTGGAAATCGACTCCAACAGGGTCGAGAACCTGATCCGCCCCATCGCCCTCAATCGCAAGAACGCACTCTTCGCAGGTCACGACGAAGGCGGCGTCGCATGGGGTCGCATCGCCTCGTTGATCGAAACCTGCAAGATCAATGGTATCGAGCCATTCGCCTACATCAAGGCGACCCTGACCGCGATTGCCAATGGTCACCCTCAAAGCGACATTGATGACCTGCTCCCGTGGAGCTTCAAGCTGTCAAGCTAAGCCCTCCGTGCGGCGCAGCGACCGCTTACGGATGACCATTGGCGATGGCCGTCAGGGTCGCCTTGAGGTAGGCGAAAGGTTCAACGCTGTTGATCTTGCAGGTCTCGATCAGTGACGCGATGCGGCCCCAAGCGGCTCCTCCTTCATCATGACCTGCAAAAAGTGCATTCTTGCGATTGAGAGCTATCGGGCGGATCAAATTTTCAACCCTGTTGGAGTCGATCTCGACGCGGCCATCGGTCAGGAAGGTTTGCAGCCCGTCCCAGTGATTGTGGATATAGGCGAGCTTTTCACCCAGCCGCGACTTTGCCGATATCTTGCGACGTTGCGCCTGAAGC
>SLQN01000338.1 GCA_007131465.1 Paracoccaceae bacterium | reverse complement strand
GGGATGTCGCAACCTGACGACGGTTTCGTCGGATCTGACCTGGCGGAGCGCCCGTGCCGGGCGCAAGCCTTAACGTGATGCGCCCGTTGCCGGGCGCAGTGGGCTGTGCCGATGGGGAGGAGATAGGTCAGGTGCTGCGCCGGTCCAGTCCGCGGGTCTTGATGTCATGCGCCCGCAGCCGCGCCAGCGCCGTGGTCCGCGTTTCCGGCCGGCCAAGATTTCTGGACCTGCGCGCCGCAGCCCGGTCCGGGATGTCGCAACCTGACGACGGTTTCGTCGGATCTGACCTGGCGGAGCGCCCGTGCCGGGCGCAAGCCTTGAGCTGATGCGCCCGTTGCCGGGCGCAGTGGATTGTGCCGATGGGGAGAAGACAGGTCAGGCGCTGCGCCGGTCCAGTCCGCGGGACTTCATGTCATGCGCCCGCAGCCGCGCCAGCGCGGTGATCAGCGTTTCCGATCGGCTGAAGCTCTCGGTCTCCTGCGTTGCGGCGCGGACCAGGAAATCGCATTCCGGTTGTGCTCTTGCATAAAGCGTGGCCATTTGCGGCAGCACAATGCTGGCCCCTGCGCGCAGGCCCGATGCGGCCAGCCAGCCCAGTTTGCGCCCGCGCGATGTGACAGCGCGCCGTGTGATGCTGTCGCAGCCCTGCGCACGGATCACGCCGCCGATCCCGCCATAGATGGTGCGCGCGGCAAAGATGCCGGGGCGGCAGGACAGAGGCAGTGCGGAGATGCCCGGTTCGGCGCGCTGGTAAAGCCTGTCGGCCTCGGCCAGCAGGCGCGCAGTCATGGCGCTGATTTCGGGCAGGGGTTGGGGATCGCGCAGGAAGGCTTGCGGGCTGATCCCGGATTCAGTGAACCAGTCAAGCGGCAGATAGATGCGCCCGCGCCGCGCATCTTCGCCGATATCGCGCGCGATATTGGTCAGTTGCATGGCCAGCCCCAGATCGCAGGCGCGGGCCAGCCGATGCCGGTCGCGCACCCCCATCAGGACGCACATCATCGCCCCGACCACGGCCGCGACCCGCGCCGCGTAGTCGCGCACGCCCGAGAGCGTGGAAAAGCGACGCCCCTCGGCATCCCATGCCAGCCCTTCGAGGAGCGCGTCCGGCAGGGCGCGTGGCATCTGGTGGCGCGCGATCATCCGGGCGAAGGCGCGGTCGATGGCGGCGTCCTGCGGCCGGTCCGCATAGGCGCGATCCAGCCTGTCTTGCAGATGCAGCACCGCCTCGACCGGGTTGTGCCCTTCATCGACGGCATCATCGGCCAGACGGCAGAAAGCGTACAGCACCAGCGCGGGGTCGCGCACATGGGCGGGCAGCAGTTTCGACGCTGCGTGAAAGGACAGCGAGCCTGTGCGGATCGCGGCGCGGCAGGCGTCCATGTCGGCTGCGGCACTCATTCTGCGGCCATCCGCAGCGGTGGGGCAGGGGGGGCATCAGGCACGAGCTGGCCCAGCACCTCGGCTGTGCCGATCACGCCGGGCACGCCTGCGCCTGGATGCGTTCCAGCGCCCGCCAGATAGAGGCCCGGCAGTTCCTCGGACACGTTATGCGGGCGAAACCAGGCGCTTTGCAGGATGCGGGGCTCGATCGAGAAGCCCGCGCCGAGCGGCGACAGGTAACGATCGCGGAACGTGTCGGGGGTGAAGACCAGGCTTTCGGTCACCCGCTCGCGCAGTCCCGGCAGAAGGCGGTCCTCCAGCATCGCCAGCATCTTTTCGCGGTAGGGCGCTTCCTCGCTCGCCCAGTCCACGCCATTGTCATGACCCAGATGCGGCACGGGCGAGAGGACATAGAACGTGTCATCGCCTTCAGGCGCAACCGAGGGGTCGGTGACCGAGGGGCGGTGGACATAAAGGCTCATGTCATCGGCCAGATGGCCACGGATGAAGATATCCTTGATATGCGCCTGATACCTTGGGCCGACGATGATGGTATGATGGCCGACATCTTGCCACATCCGCTTTGTGCCGCGCGTGCCGAAATACCACACGAACAGCCCCATCGACCAGCGCTGGCGCTTGACCTTGGCATCGGTCCAGCGGCGGCGGGGCCTGTTGCGCAGAAGCCGCGTATAGGTATGGCCCGCATCGGCGTTGGAGACGACAATATCGGCGTGAAGCTTCTCGCCACTCAGCAGGCGCACCCCGGCGGCGCGTCCCTTCTCGACCAAAATCTCGTCCACCTCGGCACCCATGCGCACCCGTCCGCCCTGCTCAACGACCACCCGCGCCATCGCCTTCGCAATCGCCTGCACCCCGCCCATCGCGTAATGCACGCCAAAGGCCTTCTCCAGATGGCTGACCAGAATATACATCGACGTCACGCGAAACGGGTCGCCCCCGATGAACAGCGGGTGGAACGAGAGCGCAAAGCGCAATCGCGGGTCGCGGACGCGGCGCGCGGCATGGGCATAGACCGATCTGTCGGCGCGCAGCCAGACGAAGCGGGGCAAGACCTTGATCAGCTCCCACAGTTCGTTCATCGGGCGGCGGCCAAGGTTTTCATAGCCGAACCAGTAGCGGTCCTCTGAATCGCTCAGGAATTTGCGATAGCCCTGCAGGTCGGAAGGCGAGAGGCGCGTCACTTCGGCCTCCATCGCGGCGTCATCTTGCCGGGCGGTGAAGCTGGACCCGTCGGGCCAGCGGATCTCGTAATAGGGGTCCATCGGCTTGAGCACCACATCGCGGTCGAAATCACGCCCGCAGGCAGCCCAGAGGTCGCGCAGCCCTTGCGGCACGGTCACGATGGTCGGGCCAAGGTCGAACCGGT
>SLQN01000183.1 GCA_007131465.1 Paracoccaceae bacterium | reverse complement strand
GTGCCTTTCTCAGAGGTGCAAGGGTTGAGCCCCCCGCCGCGGGGATGCGGCGGGGGTTGAGGGACGGTGCGGTTTCAGGGTGGGGGCGGTGTGAGACTGCCGGTCGTCAGGCCCGGTTGCCGGATGCCGCGGCGCGCTTCGCGGCGGCGACGATCGGGCTTTCCTTCGCCAGTGGCAGGACCGGCGAGCGGGGGGCCGCGACGATATCGCGGGCATCCGCGGCGGCGCTGGCGCGCTCGAGCACCAGGCGGCGCAGGGCCTCGGGGGTGGTGCCCTCGCGCATCGCCTTCGCCGCGTCGATGGCGATGCCGAGGCGGCCCGCCTGCGCCGCGATCTCGGCGATCTCCGCCGCGGCCTCGCGTAGCTGCGCCGAGAGCTCGGCCAGATTGCCAGCCGGCGGAGCGGTCTGGGCGGTGGCAGGGACCACAGCATTGGGCAGTGCAGATGCTGCAGGGGACGGTTCGGAAAAGGTGGGCTGATCATCGGTGGTATCAGGTTCAGCATCGTCGATGTCCGTCACACCGATCCCGGTGTCCTGCGGGCTGTCGTCGGGGTCGTTCTGTGTGGCCATGATTGCCTCCTGTCTGGGTTGAGGAAGAGATGCGCGCCGCGTGCGCGCGGGTGAAAGGATCGGTGTGCGTGCTAGCATCTGCCGGAACGCCGCGAACCCGCGCGCCAGATCGGTGACCTCGTCCGCAAGGCCAGCGGTGACAGCATCCGCCCCGCGGAAGGTCGCGGCCTCGGTGGCAAGCGCTGCTTTATGGCTGATCTTGCCAGCGCGCCCGGCCGCAACGGTTTCCGCGAAGAGAAACCGCAGCACATCGATCTCGCGCTGGATGTCGTCGCGTACGCCTTCGGGCAGCGGTTGATACAGATTTCCATCGACCTTGTGGTGCCCGGAATGGATCAGCGTGACGCGCACCCCGTCCTGATCCAACTGGCCGCTCATGTCGGCATGGAGCACCACGACTCCGATACTGCCCACGGCGCCCGTGCGCGGCAACAGGATGCGGTCGGCCTGGGAGGCCAGCGCATAGCCTGCCGAGAAGGCATGTTCCGCGACAAAGGCCCAGACCGGCTTGGTGGGTCGAATGGCACGAATGCGATCTGCGAGATCAAAAACCCCGGCCACTTCGCCGCCAAAACTGTCGATTTCCAATGCTAGGCCACGCACCGCCGGATCGCTGGCCGCCGCCTCGATCTGGGTGGCGATCCCTTCGTAGCTGGTCTGGCCCGAGGATTGCCCGATCCACCCACCGCGATGGATCAGCACGCCCGCGATCTCGATCACGGCGATGCCGTCTACGACCGGATAGGGCGCATCGCCATGTTGCTGCAGCCGCTGGGCGAGGTTCCCAGCCAAAATGCTGGCGCGCGCGGGCAGGGCGATGGTGCCATCTGCGGTTTCGCCGCTGTCCTCCATCTCGACCCGCCGCCCAAGAATGCGCGGCCCCAGACCCGACAGGAACGCCATGGCCTTGGATGGTTCCACCAGCAGCGGCGTGTTGAAGGCGCGCGCGGCAATCCGGGCATGAAGCATCAGGTCTGGTCCTCGTCTGGACGCGGGCGGTCCTCCGCGTCGTCGGCTGTTTCGGTGTCGGTGTCGTCATCGATTTGCGGCACGGCCTGCACGCCCTGCGCGGGCGAGCCCGGACGACGGAAATCGAGGCCCAGCGCCCGTTCGCGTGCCCGTTCCGCCGCAATCTCTCGGTCGACCTGTTCGGCGTCGTAGCCGCGCTCGGCAATGGCCTGCGTCCGGGATTTCAGACCCGCCTCGATCTGGGCGATCTCGGCATTGGCGTCCTTCAGCGGATCGACCCAGTCCCATTTCGTTGGCAGCCAGTCGGCGGTGAGAAGCCTTGCGCGGTTGGCCTCGTAGCCGGGGAGTGCCAGTGCGCCCGACAGCACGGCCGCATCCATCCAGCGGGCATAGACCGGGCGGCAGAGCTGCCAGACCATCACCGAATGCTGCCAGGCAGAGACGCGGCGGCGGAATTCGATCAGCGCCAGGCGGGAGTTCGAGAAGTTCCCCTTCACCATGTCATTGGCGAGATAGGGGTAGGGGATGCCAAGTGCTGCCGAAATCTGCAGCAGCGTCCGATACTGGAACGGCTCATAGGTTCCGCCGCTGTCGGCGGGCTGGCCGACGGTCACATCCTCACCCGGATCCAGCCGCACGATCTGACCGGGGCTGATCTCCACGCCGTCGGGCACCTCGTCATCCTCGGCAGGCGCGAGCGGGTTCTCCGGCGCGGGCGAGGTGACGAACATCGCATACATGGCCGCAACCTTTTTGCGGTCCAGCTCGGCATCGTCATACTGATCAAGCAGGAACAGCTTCACGATGGCGGGCGCCAGTTTCGACACGCCGCGCAGCTGCCCGCCCTCGACGGGGTCGATGACATGGATCACCTCGGCAGCAGGCACGCGCACCACCTCGCCCGCGAGCCCCGGATCGGTGCTGTCGCCGGGGTGGCGGCGCAGAAAGTGATAGGCCACGCGGCGACCAATCCGGTCGAACTCGATCCCCTGCCGGATGGCGTTGCCATTGGCGGCCGTGCCTGTCTGCTCGAGCGGCAGCATCTCCGCAGGCAGCATCTGCAGCTGCAGGGGCACCGTCAGTCCGTCGCCTGCACGGCGCATCCGAATCCGGAAGAACACCTCGCCCGCCATGAACACTTCGCGCGCGGCGCGGCGCTGGAGCCCGTAGAAGTCGGTCAGCCCTTCGGCATCGGCCTCGTCGGTCCAGGCAAGCCAGAGGCGCTGCAGCTCTT
>SLQN01000192.1 GCA_007131465.1 Paracoccaceae bacterium | reverse complement strand
AGGGCCCGCCCGAGACTGCATATTTCGAGCCACGGTCACGGATGATATCATCAAGGATCAGCATAGGTCAGGCTTAGCCCCCGGAGCTGGCAGTGGCAAGGCAACGACATCTTCAAGCGTTCCTGGCCTTAGCCCGGTCGACCAAACGATCCCTGCTGGCAAAATTTCGGCCCCTATCGGCCTATTCTGTTGAAAAACTCGCTTTTTCAGTCTGGATGATTTGACCCGTTTACTGCGCGCGCGTTCTCCTTCTCACGCTGGTCGGGCAATTGTAGACGTCGGGAGGAGCTTTGCGAGCTTTCTGAGGTTCTGAGCGGTGGCTGCGAGGTGGAATTCGTCCTGCGCGCCGCATGGGCCACGTAATCGCAGACGATTCAGACCAAGGATCCGCTTCAGATGCGCAAACAGCATCTCGACCTTTTTTCGGAGCTTGCAGGAAATTGCGTATGGCGTTGTGCGCGCGATCGCCCGGGCCACATCACGGGATGGTTCATAGACTGACCTTGTCACTTTGCGTGAAAGGTCTTTCGGACAGCAGCGCGCTTTCAATGCACAGTCATCGCAATCGGCTTTGCTGGATCTGTAACGGAACATGCCATCTTCATCCGGTTTGTTCTCTCGGGGCTTTTTGAACGTCCGGCGGTTTTGCTTCAGGTCCTTGCCGCCTGGACAGGTATAGATGTCTCGCTCAGCATCATAGATAAAGTCGGCCCGCTCGAAGGTGCCATCCTTGCGTCCTGATTTGTCGATGACCGGAATGTGCGGTGCGATACCACGCTTTTGAACCAGCCAGTCGAGCATCTCACCCTTGCCGTAGGCGGTGTCCGCAATCAGGCGTTCCGGCTTGATGCCGAAGGTATCGCTGACCCGGTCGATCATCGTGCGCACTGATCCGACCTCGGCCTGGCGGATCGAGCGGGTCGCCTCCACGTCCAGAATAACCCCGTTGTCGGTGTCGATCAGGTAGTTGGTTGAATAGGCAAAATAGGCCGGGCCGCCACGGGCCCCGGTCCATTGCGCTGCCGGGTCGGAATGCGATGTGAACTTCGGCTCGACCGGGCTGGCCGCACCAAAAGCCGCATCATCAAGGGTGGCAAGATACTCCCGAACAGCCCTTGGCGCATCGTCGGGATTGATGGCCGTGGGGTCCCAATCTGCCTGTGGCGTGGAGTTCTGGCGATTTGCATCCGCCTGGATCAGGCTGGCATCCGCCGCCAGACGCTGTCCGCTCGCCAGTCCCTCCGAGATGCAGCGTGCGACAACCGTCTCAAACAGATGCCGAAGCAGATCGCTGTCGCGAAAACGGCCATGCCGGTTCTTGGAGAAGGTTGAATGGTCGGGCACCGGCCTGGTCAAATCAAGGCGACAGAACCAGCGATATGCGAGGTTGAGATGGACCTCCTCACACAGCCGACGCTCCGAGCGGATGCCCATAATGTAACCAACGAGCAGCATCCGGATCATCAGTTCCGGGTCAACCGATGGCCGTCCTGTGGCGCTGTAGAAGGGCGCAAGATGCCGGCGGATACCGGAAAGGTCCACGAACCGGTCGACCGAGCGCAGGAGGTGATCTTGCGGCACATGCCCTTCGATCGAAAACTCATAGAATAGCGCGCTCTGCGCTTCTTGCCGTGGCCCCATCATCGCCGTCCACCTCCGCCAAACCTGAAGAAAGTGAATCAGCAATCCGCCAACCGATCAAGCAGAGTTTTTCAACAGAATAGGCCCTAAGCAGCCGGTCCATATGTCACGCGCCCGACCCCGATCCGGACATTCAGGCAGCGCGCAGCATCAACTATCAGAACCACCCCTTTGCGTGCCATTCCGGCAACTCGCCCTCAAGCCTCCATGCATTCAGACCATGCTTGCGCAGGGCTGCAACAGCCTGATGGGCGAAAATAGAGTAAAGGCCGCGACAATAGGCAACGATGTCAGCATCGGGGCGAGATTTGGCACCAGGCGTTCCAAGCGGGCCGACAGAGGACCGATCAAGCAAAGTTTTCAGTACATCGGGCATGATTTTGAGGCGCCACTATTCTTTGGCTTGTTCCGGAAACTACCGCTTTTTGCGAAGCTAGGCGGGTGTTTTCAACAAGCTCATCTGTCAATAGATCCTGTTTTCCGCAATTCAGGCGCCTTGTCTGTTCATAACCGTTCATGGGCCTTTCGGAAATAGAATTTCCAATCGTCGCAGATGGACGGCTTGATCTTGGTTTCTTTTTTCTACTTGCATCGTCGTTCGACGATGCATACTCATCGATCAGTAACGATACATATGGTGATCAGGATGCTGGATCATGAAACCGCCTCACGCTCCGGGGGTGCAGAAACCGACGCTGCGGGCATAGCAACGATCGCCAAGGCCATGGCGCATCCAGCGCGGATTCGGATCATCGCCTTCCTGCTCTCGAAACCCGGTTGCATCGGCGGCGATATCGTGGATGAGGTTGGGCTGGCACAGTCGACCGTTTCGGAACATCTGCGGATTCTGAAAGCGGCGGGGATCGTCACCGGCACAATCGATTATCCGCGCATCTGCTACGCGCTCGACCCGACTGCGCTGGCGCCCTTGCGCGCCCTGATCGATGCTATTGCCGCGCACCCGACCGAAGGCGATCCCGCCTGCTGCCATATCCCGCAAGCGCGCGCCTCAAGTGAAACCGAACGATAATCCGCGCCGGTGGCGCGCGGCTGGAAAAGGACTGCACTGTTATGTCTGCATTTGAACGCTATCTGTCTGTCTGGGTCGCGCTGGCCATTATTGCAGGTCTGGCGCT
>SLQN01000438.1 GCA_007131465.1 Paracoccaceae bacterium | reverse complement strand
TGTGACGCTGATCAGATGCCCTCACGCTTCAACGCTTTCAGTGCCGCCAGGTGACGGGGCAAATCACTGCGCGAATGCAGGATGTCAACGACGACAACTTCGTCTGGCTGGTCCAAAAACACCAGAAAATGCTCCCCCTGCCCTGACGAACCGCAGGTCATCGACATCATCCACCAGAATTGCGCAACTCCGACTATGTGCCTGACCGTTCAGAATTTCGGTGCAGCGGTTTAGCAACTCCAACTCGTAAATCGCGGCCTGTTTCAGTCCGAAATTCTTGATCGTCCAGCTCGCGATCCCTGTGAGGCTTTCTTCTGCCCGTCGTGTCAGCCGGAAGGATCGGCTCATGAAGACGCGCGCGCATTTGCAAAGGCACGGCGGATCGCATCTTCACCGCTGCCTTCTGCAAGATCGCCCGCCTTGGCCTGCGCCAAGCCTTCAAGAAGACCCGCTCTGATCCCAGAAAGATGTGCTTCTTCCTGCTCAAGCAGCCTGAGGCCCGCCCGCATCGCTTCGCTGGCATTCTGATAGCGCCCGGACGCCACCAATGCTTGAACCAGATTGTCCTGGGCTTCGGTCAGGACAACGTTGCGTGTCACCATGTGTCGGATCTCCTTTGTTGGCAAAATATGCCAATGCGCAATTTGGGTCAATCGACTCTGATGTTCATCGGCCGACGCCCTTTGAGGCAGCATCCATGTTCATGAACATTAATCGATCGTTTATTAGCGATACATGAAACTGCAAAAAGACTGTTTTGATGCCCCTGATCGGTTACCCGCTTCCTATGGCCCGGTGATGCCATGCATGTCTAAAGATCGACAAACTCCGAGAATATACGCCAAAGGCTGGCCCCGCGCTGCACGACGCCGTGCAGTTGGATCAACTCACGACTGACCGAGCCACGACAAACACATGTTTATCGGGATCTGGGTCAGCCCCCGGGGAACGCGCCGGATCGGTCTGGCACGGTGCCCAGCCAATTCTGGCCACTGAAGGCGACAAGGGCAATCTGCAGACGATCACCGGGATCCGTAAGACGAAAAACGATCGTGATCTTCCGCCCCGTCCCGCCATGACGCACACGCCATCCCGCAAGACCAGCACTCAGGCTCGTGCCTGATTTCGGGTTCAACAGGATGTCCGCGAGAAGGGCGTCGACCTGATCGAGGCGGTGCTCTGCGGCACGCGGATCACCAGACACCTCCGCCACATGGCGCGCCAGTTCCCGCAGATCGCGGCTGACCAGCGGGTGCCGTTCGATCCGGATCATGTTTGCGACAGCTCTCCATCACGTCGCTCTGCCAGAAAGGTGCGCGCATCAGCGGTGAAGTCATCAATGCTCGTTACGGGTTCCCATTGGTCCGTCGGCACCTGAAGACGTCGACGCACCTCGGTCTCAAGAAGCACCTGCTCCCGCTCACGGGCAGCGCGCGCGCGGGCCAACTCGCCGGACACAGCGGCGCTGACATTCGGGTAATCGCCGCGGTCGACCAGTTCCTTCGCATAAGCGAAAGCCGCTTCGGTGAAGCTGATGGATTGCTTGTGGGCCCCCATGACACCCTCCTGTGGTACTCCATTATACTACCGATGATCTGACAACTTGTCCATTGTTCCGGCGTTGCTGCCTGTCACTGGAGGTGGGAGGCACCATGCTCCCACGCATCCCTTGCTTTTCATCTTGGTCATGAACTTCCGCAGGTTGACTGTGGTCCACGGCTTCCCGGTCAGGTTTGGCCGGTCTTTGGCGTTCATGCGTTTGGCAATCGCCGCATACCCCGGCGCGCGCAACAGGCTGTGACGCAAGTTGACAGGGAAGACCCCGTTCTTGGCCTGAGTATTCCACGGCACTTGGGGAGACAGCTCCCGTGACAGACTTTCGACAAACAGATGTTTATCGTGGCGCAGGTGGTCGCCATCGCCACCGGGTTTGCGAAAGAAGTTCAAAATACCGTTGCGCAGACGGTGAATCGCCGAACCGGAACTTTCCCCGGTCGATACCTCGAATGTATAATTGCTGTGTGTGCCGATCGTCACTCCTTTCGCCTGAAAGCCGCGCCACAGGCCAATAGACAAAGCGGGTGCAAGCGCTGCACAGCAGATGAAAGTATTACCTTCCGCCCGAAGAACAACTTGGCAGCGGCAACATCTGTCAAGCTCGATGACGACATGAAAGCGCGCGGCGCGGCGGCGGGATAGCCTCAAGGCATGGGCGGATTTTCATGAAACCGGCCTGCATGCGACCGCCGAAGATCTCGATCAGTGGCGGGCGCGTTGGGGAGATGAAACCGAACTGCCCGCACCTGAATGCCACAAGTCATAGTCGCCCCGGCGGGCCATCCGGGAACTGCAACGGTTGCTGGATTTCCGGCGTCCGAAGCGCGCGGATGCAGCGCTTCGGGCCGGGGGTCGATCCGGCAAGGCGTGAAAATCCTTGTCCGGGCCATCATGATATCCCTTCGGCTTCGCAACCGAACAGACTCACACCCTGCTGACTTCACGCGCCCCATTTCCGGTCAGCCTCTCACGCATATATGTATGTGCGGAGCCTATACCTCGATCATGCTTCCCAGAAGGATCCCGGTCAGGCCCAGTTCTGTTCCGGGCGCGATCGCGGACAGGTCGATCCCGGTTGCCAGCTGGGTCTGGCTGCGGGACAGTGCCAGCGCGCCCCAATCCGTCGCAGCATCGTAGAACAGCCATTGCGGCGCATTCTGCGTTGCAAGACCAACAGCGACGCGCAGCACGTCGAGCGCGTCGCTCGCGGTCACGGCCCCGTCCTGGTTGATGTCGGCGGCAATGAAGTTCTGCGCCTGCGCAGGGCCGAAACCGGGCGGCAGCCCCACAGCGATCCGCAGGACATCCAGCGCATCGCGGGCCGAGATCGCAGGATCGCCGGCAGCGGGGTCATAGTCGCGGCTGGCATCGAGGCGCGCGGCCTCGCCATCGGGCAATGTGGCGGAGAAGCGTCCATCTGCGCCAGTGGTCAGGCTGCGGACCGCCGCCCCGGCCGCGTTCGAGAAAGTGAGCGCTGTGCCCGCAAGGGCACCGCCACCGGCACCGGCTGTGGTGATCTGGCCCGCCATCACCACATCGGTGATGAATTCGCTGGTCGCAACCGTGCCATCGGCGAATTGCAGGGTCTGGATCTGGCGCAGCGTGTCGGTGCCGTCGCCTGTGCTGCGCAGATCGCGCACGATCAGGTTGCCCGATCCGTCCTGCGCGATCTCGTAGTCGGACTGGTTGCCGGAATAGACGGCCGTGTTCTGCCCGCCGCCCCCGATCAGCGTGTCATTGCCTGCCCCGCCAGTGAAAGTGTCATTGCCCGCCCCGCCCCGGATCAGGTCATCATGGTCGCCGCCGATGATATTGGTGCCGGTCCGGTCCGTGGCCTGCACGGCCTGACCGTTGCCCGATCCCAGCCGGATTTCGCGCGCGCCGTCCACCAGGACGGTCTGCCCGGCGGCCAGCGGGCCGATATCAAGCAGCACAGGGGTGCCGGCATCCCCGAAGGCAAGCGTCAGGCGGTTAGTGTCGGATTGTCCAACAAGGGCACTGTCCACGCGCAGGTCAAACGCTCCCGTACCCCCGGAAAAATCAAATTCATCGATGCCCGAGTAGGTTCCCGTGGCCCCAAGGTCGGCGGTCAGAAAGCCGACATTCACCTGCACCACATCATGGCCTGCGCCGCCCTGGATTTCCAGATCAGGGCTGTCAAGATGCACGCGGGCAATGGCGAAACGGTCGTCCCCCGGTGTTCCAAGCGCAAAGACCTGATCCCCCCGCAAGCCAACATCAAGCGCTGCACTGCCATCTTCCCCAAAGGCGAAATTCGCGGCGGTCAGTGCGTTCATCTGGGTGTTCAGCAATTCGATTCTTGCATAGTCGGTCGAACTGGCCACGCGACCCAGCTGGACATGGACATCCGCGCCGACCTGATCCATGCGCAGGTCGCTGAAGGCACCATAGGCCGTGCCGCGGATCTCGACGATGTCGCCGCCTGTCCCGGTCCGGAAATCGTGGATGATGCTGAACTGGTGGCCGGTGTCATGGCGGATCGTGTCGCGCCCGGTGCCGCTGTGGAATTCGTCGATCCCGGTGCCCCCGATCAGCAGGTTGTCGCCGCCGCCGCCGAAGATCGTGTCATTGCCCGACCCGCCGCTGATCGTGTCATTGCCGGTGCCGCCATGAAGCAGATCCTGCCCCGGCCCCCCCGAGATCAGATTGTTGCCGCCGCCGCCAAAGATCGTGTCATTGCCCCCGCCCCCCGAGAGCGTGTCATTGCCTGCCCCGCCCCGGATCAGGTCCGCGCCATTGCGCCCGGCAATATCGGCCCCTTCGGGATGGGCATGCACTTCGTTGGCGCGATCCCCCATGCGGGCAAAGCGGAACCAGACGGTATTGTCCTCGATCGTCTCGACCGGGTGCAGCCCTGGCACGCCCGGATGCACGGCCTGCCACTGAGGGGTGCTGTCGACCGGGTAATTCTGCACCATCCGGTCCACGATGACCGTGTTGAAACTGTCGGGGCTGCCGTGGAAGTTGATGTCGCGATCCGTGAACAGCATGTGGATGTGATTATAATGCTCGGCGTCAAATGCGCCGAACAGCACGGCATGGCGCGCCCCTTCGCTGTGCAGGTTGGTCAGGTCATTGGCAAAGCTTTCCTGGATCAGGAAATGGTAGCCCGACGAGCCATCCTTGTTATGCGCGCCAAAGGCCGAGAGATGATCACCTGTCGATTCATGCGTGCGCTGGAAGCGGAAGGCATGGGCGGCGGGGTTGATGATGGTGATATCGGCAAGCGAACTGTCGCGTATCCCGTCCAGCGACAAGGCCCCGACCGAGGCCCATGTGGGGATCGTGTCCTCGAACAGGAAGGGATCGATCTCTCCGACGAGAGGCTCGAAATTGCCCTGGATGGTGAAGCCCGACAGGTTCACATCACTCAGGAAGGTGCTGCGGCCCAGATTGGCCACGCCGGCCTCGAATGTATAGGGCGAGGCTTCGGCCAATGTGGCCACGCCGTTTTCGTCGATGCTTTCGATGCGCGAGCGGAATTCGCGCAGATAGAAACGCTCTGCCTCTGACAGGACCGTCTCGTCATGCGCCGGGATGTTCCAGTCGACGCGGTCGGGATTGTTCAGGTTGCCCGAGTCGATCAGGAACTGCTCGTCATTGGGCTGGAACAGCATCAGCAGGTCGCCCACGCTGAATTCCGCCGCCTGCGCGGCGGTCAGCTGCACCTGGTTGCTGCCGCTGCCCATTTCGGTTGCAATCTGGCCGAACCGGTCCAGCAGCGAGTCAGGCTGCACCTGGATCGTGGGCGCGGGCGTGTCGAAGGGGATGGCGGTCAGGAAGATCGTCTCGCCCTCGCCCGCGCCGCGCAGGGTCAGGTCATCGCGCGAGATGCGCAGCGTCTGGGTCACGCTGAACGTGCCTGCGGCCACATCGATCACGGCACCGGGCAGCGCGCCATCCAGCAACATCTGGATCTGCGCGCTGGTGGTGCCTGCGGCCACGAAATAGGCCAGCGGATCCTGCCCTGCGAACAGGAAATCCTTGGCCCCCAGCTGGTTGGCCTGCACCCCTTCGAGCACCAGATCGACGCCCGCCCCGGTCACGCGGACATTCGCGCCCTGATTGGCAAAGCCCAGATCCGCCACGCTGGACAGCCCGTCGATATTGGTCAGATCGATGCGCACCGCCATATTGTCCGGGTCGTAATCGACCAGCACCGTGCCCTGTGCGCCTTGCTCGATGATGAACTGGTCAAACCCGCCGCCGCCTTCCAGCCGGTTCGCACCCGATCCGCTGCGCAGGATGTCATTGCCCGCGCCCCCGATCAGCGTGTCATTGCCCGCGCCCCCGATCAGCAGGTTGTCGCCCGCGTTCCCGCGGATCAGGTCATTGCCTGCCCCCCCCGAGAGGGTGTCATCGCCCAGGCTGCCGGTGATCACGTCATTGCCCGCGCCGCCCTGGATGACCACAGCCGCATTGCCAGCGATCACCGTGCCATCGGCCGTGTCGGCAATCGTGAGCATCTGCCCCGGCGTGCCCGTGGCCAGCGTGACCGGGCCGGATCCGTCCAGGATGACCTGATCGGGGGATGTCACGCTGCCTGTGTTCAGCGCCAGCCCCCCGGACCCGAAGCGGATGGTCATGGCGCCGGTGTCGGACTGGGCGATGACCGAGGGCGACAGTTCCAGCGCGTGATTGCCGCTGGCAGGGCGCAGATCGATGACCTCGATGCTGTTGAGCGCATCCAGTTGTGCGGCCCCGATCGTGCGGTCGGCCCCGAAGATGCGCAGCGTGTCGATGCCCCCGCCCCCGTCCAGACTATCCGCCGGGTCAAGCTGGTTGATATTGCCGATCAGGTCGAACACATCGGTATTTGACCCACCGGTGAAATTGTCCACCCCGTCGCTGAGGGTGAAAATCTGCGGGGCATCCTGCCCTGCGAAGACGAAATCACCTGCTGCAAGGGCGCTGGCCGAGACTCCGTTCAGGACCAGCGTGGTTCCGCCCGGCAGCGCAACCTGTGTGCCGCCGCCCATGGCGGTGATGGTCATATCCCCGAAAGACAGCCCCGCGAAAGCGCGCAGATCGATGAATTCGAACGAATCGCGCCCGCCGAAATCCGTGATCGTGACAGTGCGCGGACCTGCGCTTTCGATGATGAAACGGTCTGTGCCGGTGCCGCCGGTCAGCGTGTCATTGCCGCCATCCGAGATCAGCGTGTCATTGCCCGCCCCGCCATGGATGCTGTCATTGCCCGCGCCCCCTGACAATGTGTCGTCACCCGCCTGCCCGGTGATGATGTCATTGCCTGCCCCGCCCCGGATTTCGGTATCGGTGTTGGCGGCGATCACGGTGCCATTGGCGCTGTCGGCGATGGTCACGCGCTGGCCCGCCGTGCCTGCGGCCAGCGTCACGGTGCCCGCCCCGTCCAGAATGACCTGATCGGCCTGGGTGATTGTGCCTGCATTCAGTGCCAGCGGCGTGTTTCCGAAGCGGATGGTCAGCGCGCCTGTGTCGGATTGCGCAAGGATGTCGGGGGTCAGCTGGATGGCATTATTGCCGGTGGCATCGCGGAAATCGATCACCTCGATCCCGTCAAGCGCGGCCAGTTGCTGGGCGCTGATCGTGCGGTCGGCCCCGCTGACGATGCGCAGCGTGTCGATGCCCGCGCCGCCTGTCAGTCGGTCGATAGCGCCGTCAAGCTGATTGACCTGTCCAAGCAGCTGGAACACATCCGGGCCGGATCCGCCCGTGAAGATATCCGCACCTGCGCTCAGCGTGAAGACCTGTGGCGCGTCCTGATCCGAAAAGACGAAATCCCGCGCGCTCAGGCTGGCAGGCGCCACGCCTTGCAGCATCAGAACCGTGCCGCCGGGCAATGTGACCTGGGTGCCACCGCCAATGGCGCTGATGGTCAGATCGCCAAAGCTCAGCCCCGCGAAATCGCGCAGATTCAGCACTTCATAAGCGTCATGCCCTGCGAAATCGGTGATGGTGACGGTCCGCGCGCCTGCATCCATGATCGTGAAACGGTCAATCCCGCTTCCGCCTGTCAGCGTGTCATTGCCGCCGGTCGAGATCAGCAGGTCATCGCCTGCGCCCCCGTCAATCAGGTCATCGCCTGCGCCGCCATGGATCGTGTCTTCCTGGGTGCCGCCTGTCACAATGGCGTTGCCGCCGAAATCCCCGATAAAGACTTCCTGCGCCACGTTGAACAGCGTTACGGGAGCATCGCCCCACAGTTCCACCCGGCCGGTCCCCGGTGTCACACTGCGCAGATCCAGCTCGAGAATACCGCCCGAGAAGGTGATGCGCAGCGTGTCCGTGTCCGATTGCAGGATATTGGCATCGACCAGCCGGACATAGACATCACTGGAGGCGCGGACGTCGAATTCCTCGATCCCGGTGACATTGACAAGCATGGATTCGGCGACAGTGAGCTGCTGTGTGCGCTCGAACCGCAGCACGTCATGCCCGCCGCCACCATCGATCGTGTCTTCGCCGGTGAGGCCGTTGTTATTCGTAGGAACGATGATGACCTCATCGGCATCCGTGCCCGTGACCGTGTCGGCAACCCCGGGTGTCAATGTCGCGATAACTGTCGGCATATGCTGCTCCTGTCCGAATTTCATGCCTTGAAATATCCACGGCCTCCGGCACGGGCCGTTTACGATATACCTAGCAAACAGGAACACCTGCTGTCATGGCAAAACTGGCAGGCTTTTTAGCGTTGCGGGACTTTCTTGCCCGCCCGGTCGCGCAGGACTGCGGACCCGTCAGCGTCAGGGCCCGTGCAATGCGGTTGCACAGACCTGCGCTCTGCGGCAGACAGGCAAGGATGTGCAGGGCGGCGCGCCCGGCGACCGGAAGACTGCAGAAGGACAGATGACGCAGGGGCAGACCGCGCTTTGTGCAGGATGCCCGGGCGCGATGAGGAAAAGGCAGGCGATCATGGGCATCAGGACAGGACTGCCGCGTCTGATCCGCCAGGGGCTTCGCCGGCTGAGCGGGCGACACAGATATGGCTATCTGGACCAGTTCGACGCCCACCGTATCGCGGGCTGGGCGCAGGATCCGCGCGCGCCCGGACAGCCGGCCTTGCTGACCCTCTATGTCGACGGGCGCCCCGAGATGACCCTTCTTGCCGATATCGCGCGCGATGATGTGGTGGCCGCAGGTCTGGGGCCGCGTCACTGTGGCTTTGACACCAGCGCGCCGCCGCGTCTGCGCGATGGCCAGCCGCATGAGATGGTGCTGCGGCTGGGCAGTGACGGGCCGGTCCTCAAGCGGTTGCGGCTGCGCGGGGCGGACGGGGCCGGGGCCTTCGATCTGGCGCAGGCGCCCGAGGACGGCGTGGCCTATCTCGACAGCAGCGGCGCGATCACGGGCTGGGCCACAGGCTGCATGGCGGTGCAGATCCGCTTTGATGCGGGCCCCGTGCAACAGGTCGCGCTGGACCGGCCCGTGCCGGGTTTCGGCAATGCCGGCCTGCAAGGTTTCCGCCTGCCGGTTCCGCCAGACCTGCGCGACGGGCGCGCCCATGCGGCGCATGTCTTTTTCGACCGCAGGCCAGGGGCCGCGGCGCGGCTGCTGGACGGGGCGCCTGTGGCCTTCAGGCTGGGCAAGGGGCAGGCGCGGGTCGAGGTGATGCAGATGCAGGGGCTGGAATTGCGCCTGCGCCTGCGCGCGGGGTCTGCGGCGGTCGGGGAGAGCCCTGCCCCCCCGCGGGTACAGGCGGATGGTGCAGATCTGCCCCTGCGGTCGCAGGGGGGGGGCGTCTTTGCCCTCACGCTGCCCGGCCCCTGCCATCTGAATGTCACGACGCCGGAGGGCACGGCGCTGGCCAGCTATGACATTCGCGGCGGGCAGATCACGCATGATACGGCCGCCGCCTTGCCCGAGGGCGCGCTGTCTGATGCGATGCTGGCGCGGGCGCGGGCGTGCCTTGCGGATTTCATCGCCGCGCCGGATGCGCGCTTCGATCCGATCTGGTATCGCTGGGCACACCCGGACACGGCCCTGCTGTCCGATCCTGCCGCCCTGATCGCGCATTATGGCAGCAACGGGGTGCAGGCCGGATATGCGCCAGGGCCGCTTTTCGACGAACGCGCGGCCCGGCTGGCCTATCCGGCTGTGGCCGCGGCGATCGCGGCCGGAGATCTGCCCTGTGCCTTTGCGCTCGATCTGGCGCTGGAAGACGCATCGGGAGAGGCGACTGTGTCCGGCACGCTCGACACGCTGCAAAGCCTGTCCCGACCGCAGGCGCAGGCGCTGTTGCGCGCTGCGCGCGCGCCTGGCGGTGATGCGGACCGGCCCGCAGGCGTGGCCCCTGTGCGGCAGGCGCCACGCAGCCTGCCTGCCGCGCCCGCCCTGCCGCCCCCGAGCTTTGCGCAGCCCGCCAGCGCCTCGATCTATGCGGCCTGGCTGGCGCGGCTGGATCTGTCAGAGGCCGCGCGCGCCGAGATCGTGCACGATGAGCAGGCACAGCGCGCGCGGGTGCTTGCCACCACGCTGACCCGCGCGCCGCTGGTCAGCATCATCATGCCCAGCTGGAACCGCGCCTTCACCATCGGCGAGGCGATCCAGAGCGTGCTGGAACAGAGCTACCAGAACTGGGAGCTGATCATCTGCGACGATGCCTCCGAGGATCGCACCGCCGATGTGGTGGGCGGGTTCAGGGATCCGCGCATCCGCTACATGAAATTCCTGAAATCGAACGGGGCCGGGGCGCGCAACAAGGGGCTTGCCCATGCGCGGGGCGACTACATCGCCTATCTGGACAGCGACAATATCTGGCATCCGCTGTTTCTGGACATGATGCTGCGCACGCTCGCGGCCAGTCCCGGCCGTCCCATGGCCTACAGCGCCTATCTGGACACCGAGATCCGCGGCGCGCAGGTGTATCTCGACCGGATCGCGCGCCCCCCTTTCCGGCCCACGGCGCTGAGTTCAAGGAATTTCATCGACCTGAACACCATCGTGCATCACCGCGCCCTCTATGACATGATGGGCGGGTTCGACACGGGCCTTGTGCGTCTGCAGGACTGGGATCTGGTGCTGCGCTACACCTCGATCTTCCGGCCTGTCTTCGTGAACCATCCGGGCGTGTTCTACCGGCGCAACATCGCCTGGGGGCAGGTCACCCATCTGTTCATGGGCGCAGGGGCGCAGGACACGGTCAATGCCAAGACGCGGCGCAGGCTGGAAGAGCGCCACGAGCGCCTGACGCTGCCCTGGCCCCTGCGCAGCCGCATCACGCTGCTCTGTGGCGATGCCGAGGGGCCGGATCAGGCCGTGGGGGCACAGGGGCAGGGGCCTCTCGCCCGCAGCCTGGTCGCGCTGGCCGCGCCTTTTGTCGATATCGATCTGGTCCTGCTGGGCGGGGCGGCGCAGCGGAGCATCGAACAGGCGGGACTGGACCAGAACCGGCCAGAGGGGCCAGAGGGGCCAGAGGGG
>SLQN01000096.1 GCA_007131465.1 Paracoccaceae bacterium | reverse complement strand
GTTGAACTCCTGCTCCAGTCCTTCCTCGGAGGATTTCCGGGTGTAGACGGCACACCGCAGCTTGCGGACGACCTTCGATTTTTCCGGCGGCTTCGTCATCTCCGCCCCCTGTGGTTCTTGAGCCCGAAGAACACCCAACCATTCCAGCGCGTCCCGGTGATCGCCCGCGCGATGGCGGACAGCGACTTGTAGGGCCGCCCCTGCCATTCGAACCCGTCGGCGGTGACGGTGACGATCTGTTCGACGCCCTGCCACTCGCGCAGGAGGCGCGTCCCGGTGATCGGGCGGTCGCGGTCGGCGCGGATGCCACGCTTCCTCTTGTCGCCGCCGTCCAGTTCCTCGCCGAGCCGTTCAAGCCGCCGGATCGTCTCCGGCTTCAGCCCGCCATAGGCCAGTTCCTGGATGCGGTAGGCCAGGCGGCTTTCGAGATAGCGCCGGTTGAACGGCGGCGGTTCGCTATCGAACAGGTCGCGCCACTGTTTCTTCAGGTCGGGCGTCGGCGTGGTCTTGAGCGCGGCGAGGCGCGCGGGAATGGGATCGGGCTTGTTCATGCATTTCTCCGGCGAGTTGGAGTTGCATGACGGCATTTGTCGGGCGGAGAGTGTAGGCAACGTTCTCCGGTCGCGTCAGATAGTGCGCGCCGATCTCGCTCCCGGAGCCGGATTAGACCAAGCGCCAGCAGGCCGCACAACTCGGCCCGCCGCTCGGCGGGTGTCATCTGATCGGGGTGCAGGGCATTGGGGCCAATCCTGCTCAGGCGATTGAATGTGTGTTTTGTCATGCGCTCAACGCTATGCGCGCACCCCTGACAAACAAGCAAAATTAACAGCCTGTCGGGCGGGTGCGTATCCCGGCGGAGACATGCGTAAACGCTGTACTCTATGGCCAGCAGCGATTCAGATCACTGTCAGCGTTCCCATGCTGTGTATCGAATCACGTCAGCGCTTTATCAGCCCTTTGGACGAGGATGCTCACGATCCTGTCGCGCAAGGTCCGCCATGGCCTTGCTGAACAGATGGCGTGGAATGTTGACCAAGACAAATCGGCGCTTGTCAGGCAGACAATCCGTATCCTGCGCCTCGACCACCAATTCTACCGTCTCTGCGCTCGCATAGATTTCGACCTTAATATTGTCGTCCTCAAAACTCACATCATGGCGGCGGCCATTTTTGCCGCGCAGGATCACATGGCTCATCGTCAGATCTCCCGCGCAAACCACCTGATCCGCCCGACGATATGAACCTCGTCGGCAGTACGCTCATATTCGGGATAGTGCCTGTTGTCGGAGATGACCCGCACGGCAGGCGGATCACTGTTGGGTACGTGCTGCAGCCGTTTGGCCACCAGGCCCATGCCGTCATCCAGCACGAAGATGCCAGGCGGATTGGGCGCGCACCGGGTCATATCGACCAGAACCGTGTCGCCATCATGAAGCGTTGGCTCCATGCTGTCGCCCTCGACCGTCATGATCCGCAGCTGCGATGGCGAGGCCTTGAGGCTGTGCCGGATCCACGCCCGCCGGAAATGATAGGCCCGCTCGGGCACTTCGTGTTCTTCGAGCACAACCGCCCCGCCGCCCATGGAGGGTCTGAGGCCCGCATGCGCGATCGCGACAAAACTGTCATCGGGGTTCTCGATGAAGGGCGATGTGCCCTCGACGCTCCCGATGCCGTGGATAAGCCAATCGCGTTCTACCTTCAAAACGCGGGCGACCTCGGTCAGACGGTCAAGTCCGGGGCGGGTCGAGCGGCCACGCAGGATGTCATAGACGAAGGATCTGTTGACTCCTGCCATTTCAGCGACATGCGCCGGACTCAGCCCCAGCTGATTGGTGCGTGCCAGCAAGCGATCTGCGAGCGTGTGATGGTCCGTCATGATATCCCCAAACGGGCTGTGGATAAGATAGGATAAGAAAGGATTGAAGCGATCTCGTCAAGAGGGTAGAACACAAGTCGAACGTGTTTCCATGGGAATCGGAGGGGAAATGGAAATCGAGAAGGCATATTTCCCGCTCTCCGAGATCCTCGATCGCTGGTCGATCCGTGAAGACGACCTGATCTATCTGGCCGAGAATGACCAGGTGCGCCTCTCCATCCGGGTCTTTGGCCTGCCGCTGGAGTTTGGCGATTACGAGGAGACGCCTGATGGACGCACGTTCCGCATTCCGACAGAGCGGCAGATGTTCAATGGTCTGCTCGATCTGCATGCCCGCGATGTGTTCCACCTCTTTCGGGCAGGCGAGGCGCATCTCAGCGAATTCCGTGGGGCCCATAGCGAGTATGCGTGCCTGTGGGAGACGGCAGAGCCGCACTATGTGGTCATTGGAGATCTGCAAATGCGGCGCGACGAGCGTGATCGCCATGAAATCAGGTCAGGTTTCTCCTCTGGCGGCCAGATTGAAGAGCCCACCTTCATCGCCAACCGCGACTGCTCCGAAGTGCGGTGCAATGGGCATCGGTTTCGCCTCGGGCCGATCCAGGCAGCCGTGGTGCAGGTGCTGCACCGTGCCGCGCAAGCCGGGCAGCCATGGCAGAACGGCAAGGTGATCCTGTCACAGGCGCAATCGCGCAGCCTGCGTATGTCGGATGTCTTCAAGTCGAAGGACAACTGGCGGGATCTGATTCGTTCGGATCGCCGGGGCAATTACCGGCTCAATATCGATTAGCGCGCATCGCGAATCCCCCGGAAGGGGACAGGTGATGGATGCGCTGGGGGATGGAGGGGGATGGTGATCCCCCTCTTTGCATTTGCGCCCTTGTTTTGCGACTTGTCTTCATCCCCTTCTG
>SLQN01000115.1 GCA_007131465.1 Paracoccaceae bacterium | reverse complement strand
TATCCCAGAGCGCGGGGCGGATATTGGGATCGAACACCACAAGCGCGCCCGCGTCACGGGCCCGCGCCATCAACGCGATCAGCGCCGCGCGCGCCGCCTTTGGCAGGATCGCCAGCGTGATCCCCGACAGATAGACGACGTCAGCCCCGGTCATCTGCGCGGCCACAAGGTCGACGTGCTCCATCATCCTGCGCGCGGCGGATTGGCCGCGCCAATACAGGAAGCTGCGCTCGCCATCGTTCAGCCGGATCATGTAGAGGCCCGGCATCGCACCTTGCAGGCGCGGCACCGTGCTGCAGTCGATGCCCGCGTCTTGCGCGAAGGCCATCAATTCGTCTGAGAGCGCATCGCATCCCAAGGCCGTCTGGAACCGCACTTTCCAACCCGGACCCAGAAGCTGTGCACTATACCAAAGCGTGTTGAACACATCCCCCGCGAAACCCTGCCGCAGGGTGCCGTCCGGCGTGGGCGCAAATTCGACCATGCATTCGCCAAGCCCCAGGAAAATGCGCGCCTGTTCTGTCATGCCGCCATCACGCCTCTGCAAACTGGATCTGGGCCTTCATGGCCTGTGAACGATCCGAGGCCAGTTTGAACGCCTGCTCGGCGTCGGACAGTGGTACAGTCTGCGTGATCAGGGGCTTCACATCCATCAGGCCTTTCTGCATCAAGGCAATACCGGTTGCAGATTCCGGGTGAAAGCGGAAAGAGCCTCGCAATTCCAGCTCTTTGGCAGTGATCGCCATCATCGGCAGGCCCATATCGCCGCCAAGACCCAATTGCAGGATCACACCCCGCGGGCGCAGGGCCGCGATTCGGCCCACCAGGGCTTGCGCAACACCTGTGCATTCATAGAGAACATCGAAATAACCCTTGTCGGCTTCGTAGCGGTTCAGTGCACCGGGCGTTTGTGCCATGTTTATCACCTCATCCGCCCCGCAGGCGCGCGCCATGCTGAGAGTGAAATCTGACAGATCAGTTGCCACGATCTCAGCAGCACCCGCGCGCCTTGCGCTCAGGATCGATAGCACACCAATCGGTCCGCAACCTGTGACGAGAACACGTTTGCCCATCATCTGTCCTGCGCGCGCTGTCGCATGCAACGTGACGGCCAGCGGCTCGGCCATCGCGGCCTCGCCCGCGCTCAGCCCCGTTGCATCGACGCATTGCGCCACATCCGCGATCAGTTCCTCGCGGAAGGCCCCCTGAATGTGGGGAAATGGCATGGCAGATCCATAAAACCGCATGTTCAGGCATTGGTTCGCCAGCCCTTCAAGGCAATACCGGCACGCCCCACACGGACGGCTGGGCGACGCTGCGACCAACTCCTGCATCTGTTCGGCGCGCAGCAGCGGCTAGCGTCCCGGAAGTGGCTGGACTTTGAGGCCGGCCAAGCCCTCGGCATTGTAGCGATGGACCCAGTCGCGCAGGGTCTGCCGATCCATCCCGCAACTCTCCGCCGCTTCCGTCCGAGACTTGCCCTCCAGAACCAGCGCAAGCGCAAGCATCCGCCGTGCTTCACGCGCATCCTTCGCCGGTGCCGCTTCCCGACGCAGTTCCAACGCAGTTCCAACGCAGAAAGTTCAGTCCGTGTGATTTCGACCGCCATGATGATCCTCCTGGCCTCGCAAAGAATGAATCACATGCAGGACCAAAAGGGACTCGCCCGCCGAATCAAAGCCTCACGCCGCTGGAATCAGATGCATCCGCCGCCCTGGATCTGAACCGAGGCCCTTTCTCGCCACGGATCGAAGCGCCGACTAAGCTCCGGAGCAGAGCGACACCACATGCTGGTGAGCGCCCTTTCGTCTCGCGTCGGGCGGCAACATATCGGCCTCCGTCGCGGGTCGGAACTTCGCAAACCTGTGCCGACAGACAAGACGCATGTCGTAGGCGGAGGGTCTGGCGCGGCGCGCCTCTGTCCCATCAGGCGACATGCGCGGCCTGCATGGCCAGAAGGTTCTCATGGTGCCGAATCGCGGCCTCGATCGTAGAGAAATATTCCAGCCGCCCGCCTGTCAGCACCAGCCCGCTGTCGCAGAATTTGCGCATGTCGGGCATCGAGTGCGACACCATGATGGCGCTTGCGCGCGCCATGCGCTCGGCAAAGACATGGCGGCTCTTGCGTTTGAAACTCGCGTCCCCTGCGCCTGTGACCTCGTCGATCAGATAGGTGTCGAAGGGAATACCCATCGCGATCCCGAAGGACAGGCGCGATTTCATGCCTTGCGAATATGTGCGCAGCGGCATGTTGAAATATGCGCCGATATCGGCGAAATCGGCCACGAACCGGGTCAGCGCGTCACTTTCCACCCCATAGAGCCGTGCAAGAAAACGGGTGTTCTGCACACCGGTCATGTCGGGATGTAGGCTGTTCGCGCCGCCGATGGGCCAAGAGACATTGCCTCGCCGCACGACCCGGCCCCGGGTCGGCTGCACGGTTCCGGCAATGATCTGCAGAAGCGTCGATTTGCCTGCACCGTTGCGGCCCAGAAGCCCGATGGCGCGGCCTTCGGGCATCTGGATCGAGATGTTATCGAGGACAAGGCGATAGCGCTCCTGAACCCAGATGCCCTTGCTGATGTTTTCAAGCCGGATCATGGTGCAGGCCGCCCTCCCTCAGCCACGGTCGCGCAGGCTGTAATAGATCAGCGCCAGAATGGACCATGTCATCATTGCGAAGAACAGGGTCAGCGCGGTGCTGACCGCGACGCGCGGGTAGCGGGCCTGCTGGGCCAGCGTCGGCTCGATGAATGTGGCAAGGTAAAGCTGCTGACGCTCGGCATTCGAGCG
>SLQN01000237.1 GCA_007131465.1 Paracoccaceae bacterium | reverse complement strand
GCGCTGTCAGCCAGCGCGGTGTTCACCATCTCGCACAAGGTTCCCGTGTGCCAGACGGCGTCAGTGGCCAAGGTCAGCCATGCGGACTAAACCGCCATGTCACTGCATCTTTTGCGCGGAATCAAGGCCGTAGGCCGCCGCGCATCGCCGGGCCGCCCACGGGCACGGCGATTTGGCTGCCACTAGCGCAAAGTTCTGATCTTGCGCGGATTTGGTCAGCATAAAGTACAACAGCCCTGACCGAGGATCGCCGCACTGCGGCCCGACGCTGCGCGGATTGACGCACGCGAGCCACTGACCTCAAAAGGCTCCAAGCAGTCATAGGGTATCTTCTGTCAGGTGGCGAAGACTAGAACAGGACGGATGGCAGCCAGAGCACCAAACCCGGGAAGATGAACAGAAGCGCTATGCCGAAAACCTGCAGGGCCACGAAGGGGACTGCACCGCGATAGATCATGCCGGTGCTTACCGAATTGGGGGCCACGCCGCGCAGGTAGAACAGCGAAAACCCGAAAGGCGGCGTCAGGAAGCTGGTTTGCAGATTGACCCCGATCATCACCCCCAGCCACACCGGATCGACGCCTAGCAAGAGCAGCGTCGGTGCTGTGATCGGCAGCACGATGAAGATGATCTCGAACGTGTCGAGGATGAAGCCCAGCACGAACATGATCAGCATCACGACGATCATCGCCCCCATCGCGCCACCGGGCATCGAGGTCAGGAATTCGCGCACCAGATTGTCGCCGCCCATCTGGCGGAACACGATCGCGAAGACCGATGCACCAAAAAGGATGATGAAGATCATCGATGTAATCACCGCTGTCCGCCGCGCGACTTCGGTGAAGACAGCGAGCGACAGCCGCCAGCGCAGCGCGGCCAGCAGTGTCGCGCCCACGGCGCCCACGGAAGCGGCCTCGGTCGGGGTTGCAATCCCGCCCAGGATCGAGCCCAGCACGGCGGCGATCAGCAGAAGGGGCGGGATCAGCGCAAACAGGATTTCTTTCCACAGCCCCTTTTTCTCTTCAGGCGGGACCGGGGTTGCCGGGCAGCTTTCGGGGTCGAAGATGGCTTTGTACAGGATGTACAGGATGTAGAGCGCGACCAGCAGCAGCCCCGGAATGATCGCCCCTGCGAAAAGATCGCCCACCGAGACGGTCTTGGGCGCGAAATTGCCAAGGCTCATCTGGACCTGGCTGTTCATGCCTGCGATCATATCACCCATGAAGATCAGCACAGTCGAGGGCGGGATGATCTGCCCTAGCGTACCGCTTGCGCAGATCGCGCCAGAGGCCAGTTTCGGATCATAGCCCGCGCGCATCATCGCAGGCAGCGAGATCAGCCCCATCGTGACCACTGTCGCCCCCACAACCCCGGTCGAGGCCGCCAGAAGCGCGCCCACAAGGATCACGGAAATCCCCAAGCCCCCGCGCATATTGCCAAACAGCTTGCCCATCGTGGTCAGCAACTGTTCAGCGATATTGCTGCGCTCCAGCATCACGCCCATGAAGATGAACAAGGGCACTGCGACCAGCACTTCATTGATCATGTAGCCCGTATAGCGCCCGGCCAGCGCGCGCAGGTTCGACAAGTCGAACACGCCGAAATAAAGGCCCAGATAGGCGAACAGCACCGAAGTGCCCGCCAGGGTGAAGGCCACGGGAAACCCGATCAGCAGAAAGCCGATCACGGCAAAGAACATCAGCCCGGCAAGGATCTCGCCGATCAGAATGGGATCCATGTCAGGTGGTCTCCGTGTCGTATTTGTAGCGGTAATCCTCGGGCACCAGATCATAGCGCCCGGCGATGATCAGGATTGACCGGATCGCCATGGCGATGCCCTGCAAGGCAATGGCGACAGCGAAGACAAGAATGAATGTCTTGAGCACCCATAGCCCCGGCATCCCGCCAGGATTGGCCGAAGCTTCGCCCAATCGCCAGGACCGTTGCACGAAGGTGAAACAATAGGTCCAGACCACCCAGGCAAAGGGCATGAGGAAAATGCAGACCCCAAGCAGGTCCAGCCATGCCTTGCGCAGGGTGGATGCGGGCCGGTAGAAGATATCGACCCGCACATGATCATTGCGGTAGAGCGCATATCCGGCAACGGCGGTGAACATCACCCCGTTCATCCACGGATACAGATCCTGCATCCAGAGTCGTGTGTTCAGGAACACATAGCGTTCCACCACCACCCAGAAACAGACCAGAACGATCCCCACCGACAACCACATGAAGGTGTTGCCGATGATCCGGTTGATCAGGTTGATCAGGCGCATCAGGTAGGAAAGCGCTGTCATGCCAGCCTCGTCTGTCAGGGGGCGCGGGAGTGAAATTGCGGCCCCGGATCAGATCCGGAGCCGCCAAAATCAGGCCAAGCGATCCGGCTCAGCCCAGATCCGAGATGTCGAAATACTTCTCGCGGGCCAGCGCGAAGGTCAGATCCGTGTTCTCGGTGCGCGTGCGCAGCAGGTTGAGGTTCTGCACGAAGCTCTCGGCCACGGCTTTGGTCTTGGCATCGCCACTGTCGAGGATTTCGACCAGCAATTCCTTCGACGCCGCAGCACCTGCTTCCAGAACGCTCTCGGGCCAGTCCTTGTGGACGATCGTGCCATGGTTCTCGACCATATCGGCCAGCGCGATCGGGTCATTGGCGTAGAATTCCGACGGCACCTGATCGTATTCGGCCTGACAGGCATCACGGATGATGCCCTGCAGATTTGCCGGCAGTTCCATGAATTTCGCCTTGTCCACCGCCAGTTCGGTCGCCAGACCCGGCTCGATGAAGGACGAGGTATAGTAATGG
>SLQN01000065.1 GCA_007131465.1 Paracoccaceae bacterium | reverse complement strand
CGCAGAAGATCAACCCGCTGAACCCGGTCGATCTGGTCATCGACCACAGCGTGATGATCGACGAATACGGCAACCCGCGCGCCTTCCAGATGAATGTGGACCGCGAATATGAACGCAACATGGAGCGCTATACCTTCCTCAAATGGGGTCAGGGCGCGTTCAACAATTTCCGCGTCGTGCCGCCGGGCACGGGCATCTGCCATCAGGTGAACCTCGAATACCTGGCCCAGACCGTCTGGACCGATGAAGACCAGAATGGCGAGACGGTCGCCTATCCCGACACGCTGGTGGGCACGGACAGCCACACCACCATGGTCAACGGTCTGGCCGTGCTGGGCTGGGGCGTCGGCGGGATCGAGGCCGAGGCGGCGATGCTGGGCCAGCCCGTGTCCATGCTCATCCCCGAAGTGGTGGGCTTCAAGCTGACCGGCACAATGGGCGAAGGCACGACCGGCACCGATCTGGTGCTCAAGGTGGTCCAGATGCTGCGCGCCAAGGGTGTCGTGGGCAAGTTCGTGGAATTCTACGGCGAGGGGCTTGATCACCTGCCGCTGGCCGACCGCGCGACCATCGCCAACATGGCCCCCGAATATGGCGCGACCTGCGGCTTCTTCCCGATCGACGACGAAACGCTGCGCTATCTGCGCACCTCGGGCCGGGATGAGGACCGGATCACCCTGGTCGAGACCTATGCGAAGGAAAACGGCATGTGGCGCGGCCCCGATTATGCGCCCGTCTATACCGACACCCTGGAGTTGGACATGGGCACGATCGTACCCGCCATTTCCGGGCCGAAGCGTCCGCAGGACTACATCGCGCTGGACAAGGCAGCGGGGGCCTTCGGCGATTACGTCAAGGGTGTCCGCGAGGGCAAGGACGCCACCCCGAAAGAGGAAATCCGCTGGGAAGGCGAAGGCGGCCAGCCTGAACCCAAAGATATTCCCGGCGATGAAGGCCAGCATGCGCGCGGCTATGTGAAAGTGCCGGGTGGCAACTACCAGATCCATGACGGGACCATTGTCATCGCCTCGATCACATCCTGCACCAACACCTCGAACCCCTATGTCATGATCGGCGCAGGGCTGGTGGCGCGCAAGGCCGCAGCGCTTGGCCTGAACCGCAAGCCATGGGTCAAGACCTCGCTTGCGCCCGGCTCGCAGGTCGTCTCGGCCTATCTGGAAGCGGCGGGACTTCAGGAAGACCTCGACAAGATCGGCTTTAACCTTGTGGGCTATGGCTGCACCACCTGCATCGGCAATTCCGGCCCGCTGGCGCCCGAGATTTCCGAGGCAATCAGCAAATATGACCTGATCGCGACCTCGGTCCTGTCGGGCAACCGCAACTTTGAAGGCCGCATCAGCCCGGATGTGCGTGCCAATTACCTGGCCTCGCCGCCGCTTGTGGTGGCCTATGCGCTGGTGGGCGACATGAATGTGGACATCACGAAGGACCCGCTGGGCAAGGATCATGACGGCAAGGATGTCTACCTGAAAGACATCTGGCCCACACAGAAGGAAATCGCTGAACTGGTGGAAGCCACAGTAACGCGCGAAGCCTTCCAGTCGAAATATGCCGATGTCTTCAAGGGCGACGACAAATGGCAGGGCGTCGAGACCACGGATGCCGAGACCTATGACTGGCCGTCCACATCGACCTACATTCAGAACCCGCCCTATTTCCGCGACATGCCGAAAGAAGCGGGCACGATCAGCGATGTGAAAAATGCCCGCATTCTGGCCATTCTGGGCGACATGATCACGACCGATCATATCAGTCCGGCGGGCAGCTTCAAGCAGACCACCCCTGCTGGCAAGTATCTGGAAGAGCGTCAGGTCCCTGTGCGCGAATTCAACAGCTACGGGTCGCGGCGCGGCAACCATGAAGTGATGATGCGCGGCACATTCGCCAATATCCGCATCCGCAACGAAATGCTCGATGGGGTCGAGGGCGGCTATACGAAAGGCCCCGACGGCACGCAAAGCTCGATCTATGACGCAGCGATGGCCTATCAGGAGGCAGGTATTCCGCTGGTGATCTTTGGTGGCAAGGAATACGGTGCGGGCTCCAGTCGCGACTGGGCGGCAAAGGGCACCAGCCTTTTGGGCGTCAAGGCCGTAATCGCGGAGTCGTTCGAGCGTATCCACCGCTCCAACCTTGTCGGCATGGGCGTCATCCCGTTCGAATTCACCGGCGGCGACACGCGTTCATCGCTAAGTCTTACAGGTGCGGAAACCGTCTCGATCTCCGGGCTGGAGGGTGACCTAAAGCCGCTTTCGGAAGTGCCCTGCACCATCACCTACCCGGACGGGCGCGAAAAGACGATCACGCTGAAATGCCGGATCGATACGGGCATCGAGAAGGAATATGTCGAGCATGGCGGCGTGCTGCACTATGTGCTGCGCGACCTTGCGAAAGCATCGTGACGCCCGCCCCTATCGGGTGATGACGTGACCTGACCCCGGCCCTGTGCTGGGGTCAGGTCACTCTCGGGCCTGTTGGTTGACGGCATTTCCAGATGCGATTAGCAGAGGTCGAAAAGCACGGAGTCCCCATGTCGACCCGCATCATCTCCCTGACAATTCTTGCACTCGTGATGGGCTTCATCATCCTTATGGCCTCGGTCACGTTCTTCGTGCGTGACCCCCTGCCGATTGTCGGCGCGAACCAGACCCTGCTTCTGCACACGACCGAATTGACCCCGCAAATCCGCTCGGCTGTTGCTATCGACGGTGCTTACCGCGTGGACCTGACAGTCGAACACGCCCAGACACAGACACCACAGGTTATCCTGCGCCCGGTTGGCGGCGAGG
>SLQN01000463.1 GCA_007131465.1 Paracoccaceae bacterium | reverse complement strand
CGGCGGGGGCGGGGCTGGTGAGACTGGACGCGGCGCGCCTTCATGCGCTCAACCATGTCGATATGGCGATCACGGTTGCCACCCTGCCGGACCTGATGCGGGTGGAACCGGGCGCGATGGTGGCGACGGTGAAGATCATCCCTTATGGCGTGGCCGGTACGGCGCTGGCGCGGGCCTGCGACGCCGCGCGCGCGGCGCTGCGGATCCTGCCGCCCGTGATTCGGCGCGCCAGCCTGATCCAGACGCGGGTTGATGCGCAGGCGGATGGCGGGAAGGGGCAGGCTGTGACAGCGGCGCGGCTGGCGCGGATGGGCATTGCGCTGGACCCGCTGTGCCTTGTGGCGCATCGCGTGACGCCGCTGGCCGCGGCGCTGGGCCGCGCGACAGGGGAGGTGGTGCTGGTGCTGACCGGCTCTGCCACCTCGGACCTGCATGATGTTGCGCCCGAGGCCGTGCGCGCCGCAGGGGGCCATGTCGTGCATTTCGGCATGCCGGTGGACCCCGGCAATCTGCTGTTTCTGGGCCGGATCGGAGCGCGTCCGGTCATCGGGCTTCCGGGCTGTGCGCGCAGCCCTGCGCTGAACGGGGCGGACTGGGTGATGGAGCGTGTTTTTTGTGGGCTTGACGTGTCATCTGCTGATATCATGTCGATGGGGGTTGGCGGGCTGTTGAAGGAAATCCCGTCCCGCCCCAGACCGCGCAGGCAGGGAGAGGCCGGCGCGGGCAATGACGAAAGGGACTAGGCCAAAGGTCGCATGGGCGCAGCGTGCGATTCGTGGTCAACTGCGCATAATGACTCTAGGGAGGGCTTGATGCCGAAAGTGACGATGAAGGTGAACGGGCGCGCGGTCAGCGCCGAGACCGAAGGGCGGACATTGCTCTCGGGGTATCTGCGCGAGGGGCTGGGTCTGACCGGCACGCATGTCGGCTGCGATACCAGCCAGTGCGGGGCCTGCGTGGTGCTGGTGGACGGGCAGGCAGTGAAATCCTGCACCGCCTTTGCCGCCGATCTGGAAGGGGCCGAGGTGACGACCATTGAGGGCATGGCCAATCCCGATGGCAGCCTTGGGGTGATCCAGCAGGCGTTTCAGGACTATCACGGGCTGCAATGCGGCTTCTGCACGCCGGGCATGGTCATGTCCACGGCGGCCCTGCTGGCCGAGAACCCGCGCCCCAGCGAGGAAGAGGTGCGCCATTACCTTGAAGGCAATATCTGTCGCTGCACGGGTTATCAGAACATCGTGCGCGCCGTGATGGCGGCGTCAGGGCAGGATGCGGGGGCGCTGGCGGCAGAGTGATCTGCCGCGGCTTTCAGACGTTTCGTGCGACAGGGCGCTATGGTGCAGCCCGGCACGCATCAGCGACCAGTGGAGGATTTCATGCCTAAAGATGACGGCATCGGCGCCAGCAGCAAGCGGCGCGAGGACCTGCGTTTCCTGACCGGGAATGGCAAATATACAGACGACATCAACCTGCGCGGCCAGACCTATGTGCATTTCCTGCGCTCGGATCTGGCGCATGGGCGGATCAACAGCATCGACACGGCGGCGGCCGAGGCGATGCCCGGCGTGTTGAAGGTCTTTACCGCCGCCGATTTTGCCAGTGCTGGCGGCATTCCCTGCGGCTGGCAGGTGACGGACCGGTTCGGCGAGGTGATGCAGGAACCCAAGCACCCGATCCTGGCCGAAGGCAAGGTGCGCCATGTGGGCGACCCGATCGCCGCGGTCGTGGCCGAAACCTACGAGCAGGCACGCGATGCTGCCGAGGCGATCGACCTGGATATCGAGGAGTTGGAGCCAGTTGTCGATATGGTCAAGGCGCTGGCGCCGGGGGCGACCAAGGTCCACGACGATCTGACCAGCAACCTGTGCTATGACTGGGGCTTCGTCGAGGACAACAAGGACGCCGTGAACGCGGCGTTTGAGAGCGCCGCGCATGTCGTGTCGCTGGAACTGACCAATAACCGCCTTGTCGCCAACCCGATGGAACCGCGCGTGGCCGTGGGCGATTATGACCCGTGGAATGACAGCCACACGCTGTATACCACCAGCCAGAACCCGCATGTGATCCGGCTTCTGATGGGGGCTTTCGTGCTGAACATCCCCGAACACAAGCTGCGGGTCGTCGCCCCCGATGTGGGCGGGGGCTTCGGGTCGAAGATCTACCATTATGCCGAGGAAGCCTTCTGCACCTTTGCCGCCAAGGTCCTCAAGCGCCCGGTGAAATGGACCTCGTCACGGTCCGAGGCGTTCATTTCCGACGCGCATGGGCGCGACCACAAGACCAAGATCGAACTGGCGCTGGATGCAGACCACAATTTCATGGCCATCCGCACGGAAACCTATGCGAATATGGGGGCCTACCTCTCGACCTTCGCGCCGTCGATCCCGACATGGCTGCATGGCACGCTGATGGCCGGCAATTACCGCACACCGCTGATCTATGTGAACGTCAAGGCGGTCTTCACCAATACGGTGCCGGTGGACGCCTATCGCGGCGCGGGCCGGCCCGAGGCCACATTCCAGATCGAGCGTCTGGTGGACAAGGCCGCGCGCGAACTGGGTGTGGACCCCATTGAATTGCGGCGCAAGAACTTCATCAAGGCCGACCAGTTTCCCTATCAGACCCCGGTCGCCGTGGTCTATGACACCGGCAACTATGACGCCACGATGGACAAGATGCTGGAACTGGCGGATTACGCCAATTTCGAGAGCCGCCACGCGGAAAGTGCTGCACGCGGCAAGCTGCGCGGCTTCGGGATCGCGCATTACATCGAGGCCTGCGGCATCGCGCCCTCGAACCTCGTGGGCCAGTTGGGCGCGCGCGCGGGGCTGTACGAATCCGCCTCGGTGCGGGTCAATGCCACCGGCTCGATCTCTGTCTATACCGGCAGCCACAGCCACGGGCAGGGGCATGAAACCACCTTCGCGCAGGTCGTGGCCGAGATGATCGGGGTCGATGCGTCCAGCATCGAGATCCATCATGGCGACACGTCGAACACGCCGATGGGCATGGGAACCTATGGCTCGCGCAGTCTCGCGGTCGGGGGCTCGGCCATCGTGAAGGCCACCAACAAGGTGATCGACAAGGCCAAGAAGATCGCCGCCCACCTGCTCGAAGCCGCGCCCGAGGATATCGAGTTGAAGGATGGCAAGTTCAGCGTTGCGGGCACGGACAAGTCGGTGGACTGGTCGGGCGTGACGCTGGCCGCCTATGTGCCGCATAACTACCCGCTGGAGGATCTGGAGCCGGGGCTGGAAGAAACCGCCTTCTATGACCCGTCGAACTTCACCTTCCCCTCGGGTGCCTATGGCTGCGAGATCGAGCTGGACCCCGAGACCGGCAAGATCGACATCCTGCGCTTCATCGCGGCGGATGATTTCGGCAATATCGTCAACCCGATGATCGTCGAGGGCCAGGTGCATGGGGGGCTGGCGCAGGGGATCGGGCAGGCATTGCTGGAAAACTGCGTCTATGACGATCAGGGCCAGTTGCTGTCGGGCAGCTACATGGATTACACCATGCCGCGCGCCGATGACGTGCGGGGGTTCACCGTGGATCATAGCTGCATCACACCCTGCACGCATAATCCGCTGGGCGTGAAAGGCTGTGGCGAGGCGGGTGCGATCGGGTCACCCCCTGCGGTGGTCAACGCGGCCATCGATGCGCTGCACCGGGCGGGCCACACCCATGTCACCCATATCGACATGCCTCTGACGCCATCGCGCGTCTGGGCGGCAATGAACCGCTGAGGGAGGAACAACGATGCATAATTTCGAGTTCGTGAAACCGGCCAGCGTGGCCGATGCCGTGGCAGCGCTGGGACGGGGGGAAGCGCAACCGCTGTCGGGCGGCCAGACCCTTATCCCGTCGATGAAGGCGCGGCTGAACGCGCCGGAAATCCTTGTCAGCCTGACCGGGATTACCGAAATGCAGGGCGTCAGCCGTGACGGGGACAGCCTGACCATCGGCGCGGCCACCACGCATGCCACGGTCGCGCGCGATGCGGCCAGCGATTTTCCGGGGCTGGCCGCGCTGGCGGGCCAGATCGGGGATCCTGCGGTGCGCAACCGGGGCACATTGGGTGGCAGTGTGGCCAATAACGACCCTTCGGCCTGCTATCCGGCGGCGGTGCTGGGCACAGGCGCGACCATCGTGACCAATACGCGCGAAATCGCAGCGGATGACTTCTTTCAGGGCATGTTCACCACCGCGCTGGACGAGGGCGAGATCATCACAGGGGTCCGCTTCCCCATCGCGCAGGCTTCGGCCTATGCGAAATTCCTGCAACCGGCCTCGCGCTTTGCGCTGACCGGGGTGTTCGTGGCGAAATATGCCTCTGGCGTTCGGGTGGCCGTGACGGGCGCGTCCGAAAACGGCGTCTTCCGCTGGGCCGAGGCCGAGGCCGCGCTGTCGGCGCAGTTTGATGCCGAGGCTGTGGCGGGGCTGTCTGTCTCGCCGCATGAGATGATCTCGGACCTGCATGGCACGCCAGAGTATCGCGCCCATCTGGTGCGGGTGATGAACCAGCGCGGGGTGCGGGCGGCAAGCTGAACCACTGTCTTGTGCGAATATGAAGGGGGGCCTGCGCGGCCCTCCTTTGCATTTGCGGCTTGGAATTGCCGCGTGGATGCTTAGCTTGTGCAGCAACACATGCTGACAGGAGGCTCCATGAGCATCGACCTATTTTACTGGCCCACGCCGAATGGCTGGAAAATCTCCATCGCCCTTGAAGAAATGGGGCTGCCCTATGCAGTGCATTACATCAACATTGGCGCGGGCGACCAGTTCGCCCCTGAATTTCTGAAGATCGCGCCCAATAACCGCATGCCTGCGATTGTCGATCCCGACGGGCCGGATGGTGCGCCGGTCTCGATCTTTGAATCCGGCGCGATCCTGCAATACCTGGCGCGCAAGACCGGGCAATTCGGTGGCCCGACCGAACGTGACCGCATCGCGGTCGATCAATGGCTGATGTGGCAGATGGGCGGCCTTGGGCCGATGGCGGGGCAGGCGCATCATTTTCTGAAATACGCCCCGTCCATGGACCCGCCGCAGGACCTGCCCTATGCGAAAGATCGTTACCGCAATGAAACGGCGCGGCTGTTGGGCGTTCTGAACAAGCAACTGGCAAAGAATGAATTTGTCGCGGGAGATTTCTATTCCATCGCCGATATGGCGATCTGGCCCTGGGCCACGCTTTGGGAAGGGCAGGAACAGACGCTGGACGACAAACCCCATCTGGCACGTTGGCTTGATGTCGTCGGCGCGCGTGAAGCAGTCGTGACGGGCAAGGCGCTGGGCGCGGAAAAGCGTTCGGATGTGCAGACGGACCGCGACGCGCAGAAGGTGCTGTTCGGAAAGCGCGACTGACCCCTTCGGCCTGCAGTCAGTGCCGGCCCCGGACCTGATCCGGGGCCAGCCCCCTTATTCTTTCGGCGCGGAACTGTAGGTCTGGAACAGCTTGCCCTGCGCCATGAAGAACCCGAACAGGGCAAGCGGCAGGACGAAGGTGCGGAAATTCACCCACGCATCGGTGGACATCGTGCGCCATACGACTTCGTTGGCCAGCGCCATTGCCGCGAACATCAATGCCAGCCGCCGGGTCAGGACGATCCAGCCGTCATGCGTCAGCGGCAATGCCCCTTCCATGACCAGTTCCAGCCAGCTTTGCCCGCGGGCCAGCCCGATGAACAGCAGCGTCGCAAAGACCGAATAGACCGCTGTGGGCTTCATCTTGAAGAACCGTTCATCATTGAGCCAGACCGTCAGCCCGCCAAAGATCACCACCATGATCAGCGTCACAAGCTGCAACCGGCTGAGCCTGCCGGACAGCTTCCACAGAACGAAGGTCGCCACCCCCATCAGGGGAATGAAGGCCGCTGTCAGCAGGATGAAGGCGTCATATTCCGTGCCGCCGACCATATAGGTCTGACCGCGCGTTGAAATATAGCCCAGAAAGAACAGCAGAACCGGACCGAGTTCGAGCCCGATCTTCACTGCTGGTGCGACATGCTTTTCCGCCATGGGACTTCCTTGACCGGGTTTGGATCTGCGCCGTTATCGCGGGTCAGGACGCGAGGCGCAACACCACATCGCGCCCGCGGCGGTTATAGCGCAGTTCCGTGTCGCCGATCGCTGTGACCTGACCGCCATCCAGCGACTCTCCGATGCGCACGGTCACGATCCGGCCATTCGACAGGCGGACCAGGGCGCGGCGGTTGGAACTTGTCCCCATCACGCCGATCAGGTTGATCTGGCGCAGGTTGATGGCGCGGGTCTGGGTGGCCTCGCGTGCGACCGAAGCCGAGGTCGGGATCGCGGGGGCTGCGACCGCTGCGCTGGCGGTCTGGACAGGGGCCTGCGCCGCAGGGCGGGCGGTCTGTGCTGTGCTGGCGGGCGCTGCCGCGCTTTGCATCGCGCGCTGCACCACGGCCGCGAACTCGCTGGGCCGCGCGCCCGGCTGGCGCGAGGTCGCGACGGCAAGCGCCGAGGCATTGGCGAAATCGGGCGCGGGCGGGGTCGCCTCAACGGCTGCTTCAAGCGAGTCCGGGCGCGCGATCGGGCGCAGCGCCGTCAGCGCGACGCCGCCCGGGGGCGGCGTGGCAAGGCTAGCCTGATCATCTGTTTCCGCCTCGACCGCCGAGGCTGGCGCTTGGGCTGGGCCGGGGGCAGGGTCGGGGGTCGTGGCAGGTGGGGCCGCTTCAATTTCCGGCGCAAGCGCGTCGGGGCGCGCAGGCGGAACAGAGCTTGGCCTGCCTGCCGTGACCACGATCTCGAGCGCGCTTTCATCCAGCGGGTCAATCACCGCCAGTGGCGTCGAAGCTGCAGGGGCTGCATCCGCAAGCGCTGCATCCGCAGGCGACGCGGCAGCCGTATCGGGCACAGGGTCGGGGCGCAAGGCGGCAAGCTCGGCCTCCGAGACCAGACCATCCGGGCGTGCAGGGGGCACTGACGCAGGCTGGCCCGGCACGATGGCAATATCCAGCAATTCTTCGCCTGCGGGCAACGTGCTCTCGGGGGGCTGTGCCGCGAGTGCTTCGGCTACGCTGTCGGACACGGATTGCGACAGATCGGGTTCGGCGGCAAGCGCCTGTTCGGCGGCAACCGCGCGGGCGATTTCCGCACGCGTTGGTGGCAGCGGTTCAGACCCGAAGGGCGCCGGTGCAGCCGGGGGGGCGGGCAGGGGAGCCGCATCGACCGGGGAGATCAGCGCCGCCGAGCGCAAACCGGCGATACGCCCGGATTGTGGCTCCAGCATGTCGGGGCGCGGCTGCGCAGAGATGTCACTGTCGGCCATATCAACGTCGCCAAGCGAAAGCGGCGGCTGTTGTGCGGCGTCTTCCAGACCCAGCGCGGCCTCGATATCCTCCAGCGGCGACGCCTCCTGCATGGCCGGGTTCGGCATCGCAATATCGGCGGGCGGCGGCGCGACAACGGCTGCATCCTCGGCGATCTCGACCACAGCAGGCCGCGATGATTGCAGATAGACGGCCCAGAGCGCGACAGCCACCAGCAAGAGCGCGACGCCGCCAAGGATCATGAGCGCGCGCTGCCCCCCTGTGGCCCCGGTTTCCGCATGGTTGCGCGCGCCGAAGATGGTCAGGCGATCAGCTTCACTGTCGCTGCGCGCCGCGCCATGGTCGCGCAGGGTGGTCAGCGGGTCGCGGCGTTGTGACGGCGTGCCATCCGGTTTCGGTTTGGGCGTGCTGCTGGCGCGTTCCTGATCCGAGAGCATCTTCTGCGTCAGCGCCGAGGTCTTCGTAGAGGACAGGGCGGAACCCGGAGACGCGGCGCGGTCCGGGGCTGAATCGCCGGTCGCAGGCGCAGCGCGTTTCATCGCCACACCGCCCAAGAGTGATTTCAACGCGGTTTTCCCGCGCGCGGCCTGACGCTGGATGGCCGGAAAGACTGACAGGTTCCGAGCGGCAGGTTTGGCATCTTTACCGGTGAGCACAGGCGGTGCCACGCTGTCAGCGGCGCGGCCCCGACGTGACTGGAATGCCGCGACCGCATCGGGGGGGTCGACCGGGCCTGCTTGCGGTGTGGTATCTGCCTTTCCGGGCCGCAGTCGTTTCTGCAAGACCTCTGCAAAGGCGGGTTTGGCGGTTGCCGCCGCGGTGGTATCTGGTGCGGGGCGCGTTTCCCTTGCTGCCAGCAGCTTGCCCAGCAGGGCGGATTTGCGGGCCTGTGCCGCGTTACGCTGGGTCTTGTCGGATGTCGCGATCCTTTCGGGTTTGGCCGCTTCGGGCGGCCCTTTTTGTGCCGACCCGGATACAGGCGGATCAGATACAGGCGCATCTGATCCGCGCGCATCAGAACTGGCTGTGCTGTCCTGCTTCGCCGCTTTTGTCCCTTCGGGTCTGGCTGTGGTCTTGTCTTTTGTAACCTGCGTCGCGGGCGATGGATCGGTTGCGGGCTTTGCCTCGGGCGGCTCCGCCGGCGCGGCGGCCGCTTTCGGTGCAGGCGTCGTCACCTCGGGCGCGGAAGGCTTTGGTGCTGGCAGCCTGGCTTTCCCGGCCTCGCGCACAGTGTCACGGTGCTGAGCCAGACGCTCCGGCGCATTGATCAGATCCTTGGCATTGCGGGTGGCACAGAAGAACGGTTCTTGCGCGAAATGCGCCGAGGCGGGTGCTGCGACGGCGCTGACCGGGTTGAGTCCGTAACCTGCGGCGAATTCCTCGGCTTCCTGCACGGTTTCGCGCGCGACTACAGCAACATGCGCACCCTCGCGCTGTTCGACCCAGTCGAAGACCAATTCCTCGACCGGGTAGGGCGTGCGGCCCGCCAGCTGGCCACGCAGGACTTCGCGCTTTCGGTCCTCCGTCGCCCCGTGCACGGCCAGATCGCAAAACAGGATCTGGTCATCGGGGATGACCAGTTTGGTCAGCAGGCCCTCGGGGGCAAGCGTATGGGCCGTATCGACCAGCGCGCGCATCCGTGTGTCCATGTCGGCGCTGTCGGGGGGGACCGCGCCGACGCGCAGCCACCCGGCAGCATCGCGATGCCAAAGGGTGATCCCGTCATCTGTAAGGCCAAGGGCGAAATTTGGTTTCATGCTGCGCCTTTAGCACAAAAAACAAATCGACGGGGAGTCACAATTCCCTGACAGCGCCCGCAAGGCGCGGGAAATCGCGCATGCACAGGCAGGTTGCCGCGCATGGTTGGCCGGGAGGGCGCATCTTCAGCCACAGGCGGTATCAAGCGCCTGCGCCAGATCGGCAATGATATCATCGGCGTCTTCCAGCCCGATAGACAGGCGCACCACATCCGGCCCGGCCCCGGCAGCGATCTGCTGTGCCTCGGTCAATTGCCTGTGCGTGGTCGAGGCCGAGTGGATGATCAGCGAGCGGGTATCGCCCAGATTGGCGACATGGCTGAACAGGTTGACCGAATCGATCAGCTTCACGCAGGCGCCGTAGCCGTCCTTCAGTGCGAAGGTGAACAGCGATGACGCGCCTTTCGGGCAGATGCTGGCCATGCGCGGATAATAGGGCGACGAGGGCAGGCCCGCATAGGTGACATAGGCCACGCGGGGGTCGCGCTCCAGCCAGTCGGCAACCTTCACGGCATTGGCGCAATGGCGCTCCATGCGCAGCGACAGCGTCTCGATGCCCATGAGGGTGTAATGCGCGGCCTGCGGGTTCAGCGTCATGCCCAGATCGCGCAGCCCGATGGCGATGGAATTGAAGGTGAAGGCCAGAGGCCCGAACGTCTCGTGAAATTTCAGCCCGTGATAGGCGGGTTCGGGGTCGGACATGGCCGGGAACTTGCCGTTGGACCAGTCGAACTTGCCCGAATCGATAACCGCGCCGCCGGTCACTGTGCCATTGCCGGTCAGGTATTTGGTCAGCGAATGCACGACCAGCGTCGCGCCATGTTCGATGGGGCGGCACAGATAAGGCGTGGCCGTGGTGTTATCGACGATCAGCGGCACGCCTGCGCGGTCGCTGATGGCTGAAATCGCATCGAGATCGGTGATATAGCCGCCCGGATTGGCGATGGATTCGCAAAACACCGCGCGGGTGTTGTCGTCAATCGCGGCTTCCACGGCGTCCAGATCATCGAAATCGACAAATTTGGCCGACCAGCCAAAGCGGCGGATGGTATGGCTGAACTGCGTGACCGTGCCCCCATACAGGCGGTTGGACGCAACGACATTCAGCCCCGGCCCCATCAGCGGAAACAGCGCCATGATCTGCGCGCCATGCCCGCTGGAGCAACACACCGCGCCCGCGCCGCCTTCCAGCGCCGCCATGCGTTCCTGAAGGGCGGCGACTGTGGGGTTGGTCAGGCGCGAATAGATGTAGCCGACCTCTTGCAGGTTGAACAGGGCGGCGGCGTGGTCGGCATCGCGAAACACATAGGCCGTGGTCTGATAGATCGGCACTTGCCGTGCGCCGGTGGCGGGGTCGGGACGCGCGCCTGCGTGAATCTGCAGCGTGTCAAAACCGGGGGTCGTGTCGGCCATTGGGGGTCCTCCGCTATTGTATGGGCAGTCTGTTGCCGCATCGCCTTTGCGGCATGACGCTACGCCAAGAGGCAGCGCATGGCAATCGCGGGTTTCCAGCCTGCATCAGGGCGCGGGGTGTGGATCCAGACCCTTGCCCCATCGGGCCAGGATCATCGGGCGATAGGCTGTCCAGCCTTCGGCAATGGCGCTGTCGAGGGGCTGGCGGGCCTGCCATTTTGACAGGGTCTGCACATGCCCGCGCGCCGCGTCTGGTCGGGCCATGCCCGCGTCCCAGTCCAGCCCCAGCGCGTCCAGCGCGGGCGCCAGGGTTGCTTCGGGTGCGCTGACAAGGTCTTGCAGCGCGATGACCTGCCATTGCGCGGGCGCGCGCGCGCGCCAGGCGTCGGCCATGCGCAGGTAGCGGTGGTAATGCGCCCAGAGGGTCGGGAAATCGGTGCTGTAGCCGTGGCCCTGCCCGAAATCGTTGCGAAAGCAGCTCCAGCACGTGGCCAGTGCGGGGCGACGGGGTTCGAGGATCAGCGCATCGGGGAACAGAAGCGGGATAAGCCAGCCGAGCCAGTAATTCTCGGGCATCTTGTCCACCAGCACT
>SLQN01000528.1 GCA_007131465.1 Paracoccaceae bacterium | reverse complement strand
GGACCTCTATAACCAGATCTTCACGATGCATGGCAGCATCATGATGTTCCTCTTTGCCATCCCGATGCTGGAGGGGCTTGGCATCTGGCTGCTGCCCAAGCTTCTGGGCACGCGGGACATGGCCTTTCCGCGCCTGACCTCGCTGGGCTACTGGTGCTATCTGTTCGGCGGGCTGATCATGCTGACAGCACTTCTGTTCGGCCTGGCCCCGCGCGATGGCTGGTTCATGTACACGCCGCTGTCGAGTGCCGCGCACAGCCCCGGCATCAATGCCGATGTCTGGCTGCTGGGCGTGACATTCGTCGAGATCTCGGCCATCGCGGCGGCGGTGGAAATCACTGTCACCATCCTGCGCCAGCGCGCGCCCGGCATGCGGCTGATGGAGATGCCGCTATTCGCCTGGTATATGCTCGGGACCAGTGCGATGATGCTGGTGGGCTTTCCGCCGCTGATCGCAGGCTCGGTGCTGCTGGAACTGGAGCGCGCCTTCAACTGGCCCTTTTTCGATGTCGCGCGCGGGGGCGACCCGCTTTTGTGGCAGCACCTGTTCTGGCTGTTCGGCCATCCGGAGGTCTATATCATCTTCCTGCCTGCGGCAGGGGCGATGTCGATGATCATTCCGGTGATGTGCCGGACCACGATCCTGGGCTATGGCGCGATTGTCGCGGCCATTCTGGCGCTGGTGTTTCTGTCCTTCGGGCTGTGGGTGCATCACATGTTCACCGTGGGCATCCCGCATATGGCGCTGGCCTTCTTCTCGGCGGCGTCGATGCTGGTGGCGGTGCCGACGGCGGTGCAGGTCTTTGCCTGGATCGGAACGATGTGGAAGGGAAGCCCGCAACTGCACCTGCCGATGTATCACATCCTGGGCTTCTTCCTGACCTTCGTGATGGGCGGGCTGACCGGGGTGATGCTGGCGGTCGTGCCCTTCAACTGGCAGGCGCATGACACAGCCTTCGTCACCGCGCATCTGCATTATGTCCTGATCGGGGGGTTTGTCTTTCCGATGATGGCCGCTGTCACCTACTGGATGCCGCTGATCACGGGCAAGCGCCGCGCGAAAGGTCTGGGAGAAGCCGCGTTCTGGGTCATCCTTGTGGGCTTTCACGGCACGTTCTTCATCATGCACCTGACCGGGCTGATGGGCATGCCGCGCCGGATCGATGTCTACCCGGACAACCCCGAATGGGTCTGGCTGAACCTGACCTCGTCGATCTTCAGTTTCGTGCTGACCATCGGGTTTGTGATGTTCGCGCTGGACCTGATCCTGCAGGCGACGCTGGGCAAACGCGAACATCGCAACCCGTGGCGCGCGCCGACGCTGGACTGGGCGATGCCTGTCCCCTCGACCACCTATAACTTTGCGTCCCTGCCCACTGCGCGCCATCTGGGGCATGATTCCGGCGACGTTGCCCTGTCCCTGGCGCGCGGGGAAGGGGCCTTGCCCGGTGCGCCGCGCGAACGCCGCGAGGTGCTGGTCGGCTCGGTCGCCGATGCGACCCCCGATCATGTGGCGATCCTGCCCGGCAACACCGCCACGCCACTGATGCTGTCCGCCGCGATCGGGGTGTTCGTGCTCTTGATGCTGGCCAGCCTCTACTGGCTGGCGGCGCTGGCGCTTCTGCCTGTCGCCGTGCTGATCTGGGTCTGGGGGCGCGGGATGGCCCCTGCGGGCGACATGGGCCCGGTCGAGGTCGCGCCCGGCCTGTCGCTGCCGGTCCATCACACGGCCGGAACCAGCCTGTCGCAGAGCGGGCTGACCGCCTTTCTTGTGGCCAATTCCGCGCTGTTCGCGTCGCTGCTGTTCGGTCTGGCCTTCCTGTCGGTTGTCACCCCCGGCCCCGCCGCCCCCACCGGCGGGGTCGAGACACTGGCTACGGCAATCGCCCTCGCGGGGATCGCACTTGCCCTTGTGCTGGCTGCAATGGCCGCACGACGCGCGGCTTCGCCTTCTGTGGTGGCTCTGGGATTTGGATCAAACGTCGTCGCATTGGCTGCGCTTGTCTGGATTGCACAGACTCAGATGGACGACCCCACGCGCCATGCCCGCGACGCGTTGCGCGCAGTGATGGCGGGCTATGTCGGGTTACACATTCTGGTCGCGGCAGGTCTGGCGGGCTTCGTTCTGGACCAGTTTCGCCGGACAGAGATCAACAGCCAGACCCGTGGCGCCGTGACTTCGTGGCGCCTCTGGCAGAGCTTTACCACTGTCGCTGCGCTGATGGTACTGGTGGTCCTTTCTGCACAAACGGTAATCTCATGAGGTGGCTTGGTCGTGTCTTGGCCGGGCCGACGCTTTGGGCGCTGATCTTCAGCCTTGTCTATGGACTGCACGGGGTGTTCTGCGCAGGGCTTGTGGGGCCAGAGGCACTGGGCAGCACGGCGCGCGTCGGACTGGTCGGGGTCTGGCTGCTCGGGGTCGTCGCGTTCATCCCATTGGTGCGCCAGATGCCGACGGGACAGGGGCTGGAGCACTGGCTGCCGCGCGCCGGGGCGTGGACCGGGCTGGGTGCCACCGTCTTTACACTCTTCCCGGTATTTTTGACGACAAGCTGCTGAGAATGTGCAGGAGGCGACAGCGGGCTTGCCCTCTGTCGGGAGTCTTGCACCGGAATTCTGCCAAGCGTTACCCCCGCACCTCCACCTTGCGGGCGGCGGTGCGGAGGTCGCTGTCATATGCGCAATCCACAGACAAGCGTCAGTTGTTGGTATCCGGGTTTGGTTCAGGTTCCGATTCAATGACTTGCGGTGTCTCATCGCTCCCGACCGGATCGGTAAACGTGCCTTCGGCCGGGATACCTGTGCTGCCCTC